>JAJRYY010000125.1 GCA_024275565.1 Planctomycetota bacterium | reverse complement strand
CCTTCAAAGCACTGCGATACGACTTCGACGCCCTCAACGGCGATCTTTCCACCAGCATCGCACCACCTTACGACGTCCTCACCAGGGCCGACAAGGACGCACTCCTCGCCGTCAACGCAAACAACATCGTCGCCATCGACCTTCCCAACGTACCCCCATACCAGAAGGGTCCGGACGAGTGCTACGCATCCGCCGCCAGAACCATGGCAGCCTGGGTCGAATCCGGCGTCCTCCTCACCGAACCATCGCCCGCCATCTACGCCTACAACCAGACCTTCACCCACGCAGGCCAGACCCACACACGCCGAATGTTCATCGCAAACATGCGTCTCGAAGCCTTCTCAGAGGGCACCGTCCTCCCCCACGAGGAAACCTTCGGCGGCCCCAAGGCTGACCGCCTCGCCCTCATGAAAACCACCAAAGCGAACCTCTCCCCAATCTTTGGCCTCTTCCGCGACGCAGACGAACGCGTCAGCCAGCTACTCTAACCCATCATCAGCACTCCCCCATCCGCAACCGCAAAACTGGGCGAAATCGACGAGAAAATCTGGATCGTGGACGACGCGGAAATCGCCAGTACGCTGACGGACATCTTCGCCGATAAAAAGGTCTACATCGCAGACGGCCACCACCGCTACAACACCGCCCTCAACTATCGTGAATGGCTCATCGAAAACGAAGGATCGCTCGACGAAAAACACCCCGCAAACTTCATCATGCTCGTCTTCGCCAGCATGGACGACCCCGGCTGCCTCATCCTCCCCACCCACCGCGTCATCGTCGACATTCCGGACCTCACGGTCGATGCTCTCGCAGACGCATGGAAGGACGCCTGCCAACCAGTCTCAGAGGCAGATGCCGAGCAAGCCGACATGATCCTCGTCGATGGAAAGTCCGATAACACGATCCCGGTCAGATTCATCAACCGCGACATCCTCAAATCGCTGGAACCGGAAAAGAGCGCCGCATGGTGCGGACTAGACGTAGCCTACCTCCACCGCTACCTGATCGACGAGCTGTACGCGAAATCGGTCGGGTCCGATAAGGCACCGACAATTCACTACATCAAATCTGAGCAGGACGCCCGGGACCTCGCAACCAGGGAGTCCGGCATCGCCCTCATCTGCAAGCCAGCCACCATGGAGCAGCTACGCGCCATCAGCGAAGCAGGCGACGTCATGCCACAAAAAAGTACATATTTCTACCCCAAGGTCGCCACAGGACTCACCATCAACCGACTCTCGCAGGCGTGATGAATAAGGATGACCGTCTCATCAAGATGAAGCATCACACAGGGATATACCGTGTCGCAGCGATCGTGGTTGGCAGCTTGCTGACACTCGCAGGGTGTACTTCGGCCCGTCGGGTCCACCTCAACCAGGCTGCGACCGAAACGGTCCATACGATCGCATACGATGACCGCTCGTACGCGACGGTTTTGCGTGAGAACGTCAAGGACGATCTTGTCGATTATCGGCACCTGATCGCGCACCGTGAACCGCTGGACGAATACCTCAGCATGATCGCCACGACGGGTCCAGGATCGACCCCCAAACGGTTTCAGACGCCGGAAAGCAGGACCTGTTACTACATCAATGCCTACAACGCTGCCGTCCTCGCAGCCGTCGTGAAAGCATCGGGAGTGCAGGCTACTACCCATGCGATAAGTATTCCGGTCTCCATGCACGATTATCGGCTTCCTGATCTGGAGCAGGAGCATTCGGTGGCGATCGACGGACAACAACACACACTTGCTGATCTCCGCGCCATGGCATTCGATGCTTCGGGCAGCTCAGGGGCATCGGGCGGAGACGTGCGCGTAACCTTTGCTCTGTGCGATGCAGCCATCAGCTCCCCTCCCCTTCAATCGCAACCTTTCCGCCCGTTCGATCTTGAGGAAGCGCTGCGGCGGGTGGCTGAACGTGCGATGGACAACCACGCCATTGTTTATGTCGATCACGAGACGCAGACGCTTGGCCTTTCTTCAATTCTTACTTCTAAAACTGAAGTATACATTGACTATTGCAATCGAAAAACGGGGGCTGATAGAAGCTCGATGCTCGATGTCGTCCTGCTTTTCGCCAATGATGTCAGGCGTCAGTGGCTGAATACTGCGGTGGGATACCCGGTGAAACCCCTTCCGTTCGATCGTCGGTTGAACGCCTGGGCTGGGGGGTGAGTTGAGTATGCAAGGTCAGAATCGAGGTCTGTGATTCTGGTCGGGTGATATGTGATCCCCCGATTCAAAATCGCCCTGTTTTGAACAGGTGCTTCTATTTGGACATGCGGAGTTTGCGCAGGTCCGGATAATGTCTGAAGTTGCACTATTTTTACGAATAAATCGTGGAAACCCTTTCTTGTTTACGCGGAGTTGCGATAGAAAGGGGGATGAAGACCTGCTATGATTGCGCCTGAGGGACTGTCAAGTGAGGGACTGTCGAGGTTTCCGTCTAACGGGGGGGCTGTAGCTTGGGGTCTGGGTAGCTTGGGGGCCAGGTCAAGGCTGGTGGGCGAGGTCCGGGAGAGTCTGGTGCAGCAGGATGATGTGCAGGATCAGGCTGCCCGTTGAAGAAGTATGTTCCGTCTGCTGCTGAAGCATGGCGAACGTTGTTCAAACTGCTGTTGAAACATAGTCAATGATGTGATGTTATAGTCGATCTGTGGTTTCTGTGGTCGGACACGGAGCCTGAACTGGAACACTAGAGTTGTTGTTTCCATAAACGAACCGTTGCGGTTCTGTCGGAGGAAAAAGATGCAACAGAAGTTTAGAGGTTGGAGAATTGCAGGTAAGGTCGCGGTGGTTGCGGCCGCCGTCTCGTTTGCTTCATCGTCGGCGATGGCGCAGCGGGCAAGTATTTACGACAATGACCCATCGTTGGCGAAGGCGCAGGGGAGCAATCCCGGCGTAGCCGGTGAAAGCCCCACGTCATGCATCATGCATGACGATCAGACGTATGGTGTGCTTGGTACGATTGGTGTGTTCAGTGACCTGAATCCGGGTACCGGATTCCCCACGCCTAGCAAGGGTGGCGACAGTTTCCAGTTCCTCAGTCTTGGCGAGATTACCAAGATTGAATGGTACGGATACTATCGTAATTTCGATGGTGCTGCGTTCTCCTCTTGTGGCGTGCAGCCCGACGACAATTTCACGATTCAGATTCTCGGGGACGCAGGTGGATTCCCAGATGATGGGAACATTCTTTTTGAAGTAACACAGGCTGGCGATCCTGCGAACTTCAATACCGGACTCGACACTGGTCTTGGCATTGGTGACCGTATCTTCCTGCGAAATGAGTACAATCTTCCCGCACCATTTCAGGTCCAAACCCTGGAACCCATGTGGTTCGTCGTCTTCAATGATACGGTAGACGGTAATTGCCTCTGGTGGTATCGCCCGGGCCCTCCGGGTGACGCGAGTTCTGGTACGGACGATTTTACCGGCTGGGATGGCGCTGACATCGACAACGACTTTGACTTTGCTTATTGCATGACCTTTGAGAGCAGTGGTCCGACATCGTTCCCGCCGAGCGTACAGTTTGATCTGGCTGGTCCGGTGGATGTTGAAACCGGATGTTGTGAGTTCACCTACACAGTCCGCAACCGAAATTCGCCGGGTGTTGGTTTCGAGTTGAATGAGTTTTATGTCACGATGCACAAGGGCGAAGGTCCAAACAGTTGTGAATCTCTGGGTGACATCACACCTCCTGCAGGTTTCGACGTTGAGTTTTGTGAGCCCTGGTCTGATGGTGTTGTCGTTTACCGTTTCTTCGGTGGAAATCTCCCGCCGCAGGAAGAGACCTTTGGTTTCATTCGCACAACTGTAAACGGTGAGAATCCCGTTCTTGTGATGGTCAATGACCCAGAGGGTGGCGATCCTATCGAGCAGGAAATTACGATCCATACGATCCGTGCCTGGGGTTCGCAGGAGAACGATGGAGGAGCCTGCGGTGCTGGCAGCTTCGGTCCTTTCGCCGGCCAAACGGGTATTTGGAGCAGTGGTGACAACGGTATTTGTGACATCGAGCCAATCCCGGCTATGAACGGTGCTGTCAAGGTTTCGCTTGCCATGATCCTTCTTATTGGCGGAGCGCTGTTGGTGGTCCGTTCCAAGATGAGTGTTGCTACCGCGTAGGTTGCGTACAACAGTATAATCCATACAAGCGTTACAGATGTTGCAGTCTGTTGCTTGCAGATATTTCCGCCCGACTCGGTTATCATGTACCGAGTCGGGCGTTTGTCGTTCCGGCGTCATTCCGGGTTGTCGTGCGTCACAAGGTGGGCGGCGTTCAGCAGTCGCACAGAGCGTCCATATGCCGCACATGGCGCGCCCGAGAGTTGGACAATTTTGGTAGAGCATGCATTGCCATCGATGGGGATCGTGGTAATTGTCGTTTTTCGTAACTCTTTCAGTGTGGCGAGTTTACATAATATTACAGGCTTTGTTTCCTGCCTCTGCATGAGGCAAGACGATCGTGGCATGGTTATTGCAGTGTATTGGTTACGCCCGAGGTGTCTGATTATTTAGTTGAACCTGACGTCATCGAAACTGACGTCATCGTTTGTGGTTTGCAGGATCGGGTGATAAAGGATGGCCGGGTATCAGTAAGGCTGGGGATTGGTAAGGCTGTCGGCGGCCGGCAAGACTTGTTTTGTCAGGGTCTGGAGCTGTTATAGGATGTTGCGAAACAAACAGAAATCAGACGTGTCGAAATCAGGCGTGTCGAAATCAGGTATCCTGAAATCAGGCGTGCATTCCGATGGTCGGCTGGTGTGGGTGCTTGTCGGTCTTTCCTGCGTGATGTTGCTGGCCTGCGTGATGTTGCCGATGTTTTCTGATGGCGTATCCGTGTCATCCGGTTTGGATGGCTCGCGGGTTATCGCTGGTAGTCAGGTTATCGCTGGTGGTCAGGTTGGTTCTGATATTGCGTTTTCGCTTGGTGAGTTGCCGCATCGTGAGTTGCCCAGTCTTCAGATCTGGGGCAAGATTTTTTCCGGGTTGTTGCTGGGAACGATCGGCGTTGCGTATCTGGTATGGCGTCGGCCTGTGATGCAGGCTCAGGCGATTCTGGAGACTTCGCCGCTTGGAACGGGAAGCCCCTCTCCGCCGCTGATCGACTGGTCGCTGTTTATCCGGACGTGCATCGTGGTGGAGGCTACGCTGGGGGTGTCGCTTTGGGCGTTCTCGGCGATGTTGGGGCGTGGCATTGCGATGTTGGATGTGCTGGGTGTTCTCGGAGCCGGGGTTATTGTTTCTTTTGTCGCTCATCTGCTGTTGCTTGGGCGTGGTGAGCGTGTTCGCTGAGGCGTGTGGTAAGAGGTTTCGGCTTCGGTGCATTTTGGTCGGTGCATTTTGGTCGGTGTACTGAGGTTGCCGTGGTATTTTTGAATAGTGGTCGCTGTCCCGGGCAATCCGGGATCTGTTTTGAAGGAGAAATGAAGATGCGTTCGATTGTCTGCGCGCTGGCGTTGTCAGCAGTGGTTGGTTTTGTGGTTCCGGTTCAGGCTGGTGGTTTTGCAGGACCTTGTAATCCAGCTGCCAACGGCGGTGCTGACTGGTGTGATGACTTTGAGTCCTACCCTACTGGCAACCTTCACGGTGTGAATCGTTGGCAAGGATGGGGACCTGGCAGTGGTGATGCCTCGGTGGCTGGTGATGTTTCGATCGCACAGAACCGTACAGCTGGTGGAAGTCAGTCCGTCCAGATCGCCAGCAATGACGACCTTGTTCGTGTCTTCAGTGATTATACTGATGTGAATGCTGATTTTTACACATTGACGTCCTATGTGTTCGTGCCCAACAACTCTTCGGGTGAGATGTTCTGGATTGTACTGAACCAGTACGATGGTGGTGGTGCTGCTACAAACTGGTCTCTCCAGTTGAACATGGACACCGATGCCGGAATCGTCACCAATGAGGGTGAGAACCAGTCAGAGCTTCCTCTGATCATGGGTGACTGGGTTGAAATCCGCAGTGAAATCAACATGGTCACCAACGCGCACCTGGTTTTTTATGGTGGCAACCTCTTGGCTGCTACGAGCTGGACCGAGGGATCTTCAGGTGGTGGTATCCTCGATATTCAGGCGATCGACCTCTTCAGTAACGGTTCAAGCCAGTTCTTCTATGATGATATTTCACTGTTTGGTGGTGAGATTCCGGAGGTCATTCCGCCGAGCGTCGCATGTCAGTTGGCAACAGTTACGGAAGAAGGTTGTGGTGATTTCCTCTTCGAGGTCGAGAACCTGAACCTGACCGCTCCAATCAGTACGTTCTACCTTGATGTTGAAGCTGGTACGGGTGGCGCCATCTGCACGGAAGACAACATTGATCCGCCAGCCGGGTTCACCGTTGAGAATTGCACCCAGTGGGTTGACGGTCATGCAATGTTCCGTCTGACGGGTCCGGCATTCCTTCCTGGTGAGCGTGTCTCGGGTCGTATCGTGGTGGATACCAACGGATCAGAAGCTACGGACGTACCAGCCTTCTCCGTGGTCTTGACTGTTGCTCAGGATCAGGTCGATGCAGTATGTGCAGCCGGTGATTTCTCATTCGGACCGACTGGTACTGGTGACTGGGGTAGCATCACATCGACATGTACCGCCTTTTCTCCTGTCCCGGCGATGTCTCAGACTGCCAAGCTGGCGTTGATGACGGTTCTTCTCGCTGGTGGAGCGCTGCTGGTGATTCGCTCGCGTCGCCCGGTGGCTGCGTAGGTAGATCAGCCCATCGTTCGCCGGCGTGACTGCATATCGCCACGAACGGATCGGGTGTTGAAGCGCTATTTTTAATGACCTTCTGCTGCGGTTCGTATGGATTGGTTTCCATGCGTACCGTGGCTGGAGGTTTTTTTATGGCGTGATGCGTGCTGTGATTGCCTCGTGATCGCCGGTGGAACTGTTCTCTCGTGATTATCCGGGTTGGAATATGTCCTCCCAGGGGTCATTTGTATTCGATGGCGCGTTTTGATAGGATTGATTCTCGATCGACCGATCGCAAGCCACATACCTCATACCGGAGGAGGATTAAAGTGTCACATAATACAACGTTCCAAATCGCATCGTTGTGCAAGGTCGCAGTGATTGCCTTGATGACCGTTGGAACCGCCGTGAATGCATCCGATAAGGGAATGCGCATCGATGACAATGGTCTGCGGGCGGTAGAACCTGGGATCTGGACGGAGGACGGTCTCGGAGCGGGCGATTCGCAGACGAGTGATTCTCAGACGGGTGTGGCTGGTGCTGGTTCGACATGGTCACCGCTGGGGCCGTTCGGTGGTGACATATCAGCCGTCGAAATATCTCCGATCACCCCATCCATCGTGCTTGCCGGGCTTGCGCCAGTGAGCGGCGGGGGCACCCTTTATCGTTCGGTCGATGGTGGTGACAGTTGGCTGGCGGTCCCTGTGCTTGCGAACACGACCGTCCGCGACGTGGAATTCGCGCCCAGTGGTGTCGCGTATATCGGAACGGATTCTGGTGTATGGAAGAGCGTGAACAATGGCGTTTCCTGGGCCAACCTGAACCTCGGCATTGGTTTGAACAATGTTGTACTCGAAGTCACGATCGATCCCAATAATGAAAATGTCATCTGGGCGGGCATCTCAGACGCACTTGGCGGGCAGACCAATACCGTGCTGAAATCGTTGAATGGTGGTATCACCTGGTCGAACATGACACCTCCGATGGGGACGCCGCTGGGGTGCATGGGCATTGCCATCACTCCGAACAATTCCAGCATCGTGACGGTCTGCTTTTCCGGGGCATTTGGCGGCGGGCAGGTCTGGGTTTCCACCAATGGGGGGAGCAACTGGATCAACCGGTCAGCGGGTCTGCTGGATCGTCCCATGAATGACGTCGAGCATGACGGAACGCGAATCCTGCTCGCTGGTGGTGAGGCATTCGGTGGTCAGTCGTTCGGGTTGTTTGAAAGTACAAATCTGGGTGCAACCTGGTCACCGCTGCATGATGGAACCTGGCCTACACTTGTGCTGAACGACGTTGAATATTCGACGGCGAATCCTGACATTCTCTACGCATCCACCGATGGAAACGGGGTCTTCAGATCCGAAGATGGCGGAGATACATGGACGTTCGGCGTGGGGGAGACATCCGCCATCACGGTCCGATCGGTTCGATTCGCGCCGGGGGGCGGAGTACCGATTTTTGCAGGTGCCAGTTCGGTCGGCGTGTTGAAGCGCGTGGAGGATGGTGCAAATTTCGAGCAATCTTCGGTGGGCATTGGGGCGTTGAACGTCGAATCGATCGCCTCCAATCCGCTCGACGACAGAGAGTTGGCCATCGCGTTTTCAGGATTAAACGATGGCGGCGTTTTTACCTCGACGAATTCCGGAACGACGTGGAGCCTGGCGGCCCTTCCCGGTACGCGTTTCAATGCCGTAGCGTTTTCACCCACGGGTGTGCTGTTCGCAATTTCAGATGGTCCGACCACGATCGGAGCGGAGGGGGTTTATCGGCGGGACGGTGTGGGCAACTGGACCAGCATCGGTCCGGATCAGGGTCCGCTGTTTGAATCGGAACTGGTGACGATCGAGTTCAGCCACAACGATGAGAATTTGATGTTCACCGGTGGATCGGATTTCGGCGTAGCAGGTACAGAGCCAACAATCTGGCGATCGACGAATGCTGGCGCGACCTGGTCCAAGCTCTATGAAGGTGTCACGCCCAACGAAGATGTCATGGACATTCACATCGTCCAGGACGGGCTTGATGATACGATCGTTGCTTCTTTCAGCGACCTCGGCGTCGACCAGGATGGCGGGATATTGCGATCGATCGACGGTGGGCAGAACTGGAACCCGTCCAATACAGGGTTGCCGTCGAACCTTCAGGGGACCGGCATGGCGTCATCGCCCACCGACCCGGATGTCCTCTATCTGGCGGACAACGCTTTCAGTGGCGGAGGGCTTTTCACCTCGCTCGATGGCGGTCAATCCTGGAGTGCATTGGGTTTGAGTGGACGTGTGACTGGTGTGGTTGCAGATGCTTCGGATGAGGATGTGCTCTATGTGATGCAGCCCATCGCCACACGCGTGCAACGGAGCATTGATGCTGGCGAGACCTTTTCACCCTTTAACGATGGCCTTGCAGATTCTGGCTTCACTCGGTCGATTTCTATCGGAACCGGTCCGTGTCCGAGTCTCCTGCTGTCCACATCGACCGGAACGTATGCCACCGCGCTTGCGATTGTAAATGCGGGCGATGCTGATGCAGACAGCGATGTCGATCTGTTCGATTTCGATGCTTTTGACGCATGTTTGAACGACGGCGATTCACCCGCATGCTGTGTGTTTGACCTCGATCAGAACGGGGCAGTCAATTTCGCCGATTTCGCAATCTTTCAGACGATCTTCTCAGCCGAGTAAATCATGGGTTCGCCATAACACCCCTCCCGACGGAGATGCTGCCACCCGCTGCTATTTCTGGTAGGATGCCCGGAGCAGACAGGAGTTGTCTGCAATGGACGCGGGGAGCGTCGAATGAGCATCGAATGAGCATCGAATGAGCATCGAATCGGGCGACAATCTGGAACTGCTCAAAGCTGTCCTTACAATGGCTGCCGTCGATGGTCGGATCACCGGGCGGGAGAGGGGTTTGATCCGTGCGCTGGCAGGTCGGGCAGGAGTCGGAAAAGCGTCCATCAGCGCCATGATCGAAATCGCCCAGGACGACGAATCTGCCCGGGAGAGACTGTTTCAGCGGGCGGTGGCTGACCCCGAGAGGGCGATGCAGCTCCTCGTGGCCACGGCCAATCTCGACGGAAAAATCACCGATGAGGAGCGCAGTCTGCTCGTCGATATCTCCTTCGCGCTCGGCGTGTCTTCCGAAAGATTCAACGAAATCTTCAAAGCAGGCATCGCAGCCTCGAAAAAGCCCGGAGCGTGATACCAATGCCTGCTAATGTAGTGTTATTGACGCAGGGTGTCGTTTTTCCGAGCCGTGACCGTAAGGGAGCGGACACCATAGAAACCGCTCCCTTACGGTCACGGCTCGGATAACAAAAGCGTCAGTAAATACGAAACTGCACACTAAAGAGTATTCTGGAGCGAGCGATATGACATGGGCACCGGAAGGTACGCCGCAGATGCTTGGCACGACCGCCATATTGGGCGGGGCGGTGGCGGCGATCAGTGTCTGGGTTGGACCGGCTGCGGGCGTGCTGTATTGGCTTGCAGTGGTCCCGTTGATTGGCGTATGGATATGGTCGATCGCCTTTTTCCGCGATCCCAGACGCGTCACAACAGCTTCCCCGAACGAGCTATGCTCCCCGGCAGATGGTACGGTCGCGGATATCACAAAGATGGACCATTACGAAGGCTTTGAAGGGCCGGTCGTTCGTGTCGGCATCTTCCTGAGCTTGTTCAACGTCCACATCAACCGGGCATCCTGCGCTGGAACAGTCACCCGCACACGCCACAAACCGGGCAAATTCTTCGCAGCCATGAAAACCGAAGCGATCGACCAGAACGAGTCGAATACGCTCTGGATCGATCCCGACAAGCCAATCCCCGGTCCCGTCGTCATCCGACAAATCGTGGGCATGGCAGCCCGGCGGATCGTCTGTCACGCGGTCGAGGGCACGCGTCTGACGGCTGGCGAGCGGTTCGGTCTGATTAAATTCGGATCGCGCACAGAATTGATCTTACCAGATGTCGAAGGCGTCGATATTCTGGTCAACATAGGCGACAAAGTGCAGGCGGGCGTCACCCTGATGATTCGATGCCCGGCAACAGCAGGAGGTACGGCCGACGATGCCCACAATCGTAAAGATGATCGATCACTCTCCGGAGCGTCCACGTAGACGTCGGTTGCGGCTTATCCCCGTCCTGCCGACGCTTCTGACGCTCGGAAATCTCCTCTGCGGGTTCGCTGCCATCCACTTCGCCATGCGCGCGATGTTCGCAGCCGGTGCCGGCCAGGACCCCGCAACGCAACTCACCCTCGACAGCTTGCGCATGGAACGCCTCATGCCCTCCTTCCTCGCCATCGGTGCGATGCTCGTCTTCGTTGGCATGGTATTCGACCTCCTCGACGGATTCGCTGCACGCCTCATCAACATGACAAGCGAATTCGGAGCACAGATCGACTCTCTCGCAGACGTGGTCACCTTCGGCGTCGCACCCGCCACCCTCGTCGTCGCATTGATGATGCAGGCATGGACCCCCGAACAGGTCATCGTCACGCCCCACAGTGAGCAACTCATCGGGCGACTCATGTGGGTCTGTGCAGCCGCATACGCCTTATGCACAGCCGTCCGATTGGCGAGGTTCAATGTAGAGCATGGGCAGGCGGATCTAGGCCACGGAAGTTTCAACGGATTACCGAGTCCCGGAGCAGCAGCAGTCCTCGCCTCCCTGATTATGCTCCACGAGCACGCTGCCCCATCCTTCGCCAAAATCCTGCTGCTCGCACTCCCCGTCGTCGCGCTGGTGTGCGGGTTCCTCATGATCAGCAGAGTCCGCTACGATCGCATCACACAGGTATACCTCGTCCGCCAGCGACCCTTCGAGCATCTGATTGCACTGGTCGTCATCCTCGTGATTTTCCTCTCATTCAAGGCTGAGACGGTCGCGGTTCTGTGCGTCATGTACGCTCTGAGTGGTCCGGTTCGCGGGCTTATACGGCGTATCCGACCGGGGAAAAATGGCGATAACGACCCCGAAAACGCGGATTCACCACGAAATTCCACCGAAAAGATCGCCTGATTCTGTAACGGATGGGTGAGGCTTGCAGAGGGGGGGGAATGGCTTTTGTCGTACCGCAGTCGCCGGGCGGGTTTCACCCGAGGCCATGAACGATTTCGACGCCAGAATCCACGCTTACACCCACCCGAAAAAAATAATTAAATTTTCCGGTTGACGCCTGCTGACGCGTGGTTTACAGTTTGGCGTATGTTAGGAGTCGTGTTTTGACCATTGAAGCGGTAAAAGTACGTTTTGCACCCTCTCCGACCGGCTATCTTCATGTCGGCGGCGCGAGGACAGCCCTGTTCAACTGGCTTTTCGCCCGAAAGCACGGTGGGGCGTTCATTCTGCGCATCGAAGATACCGATCGATCGCGGCATGTCGCTGATTCGCTGGAGAAGATTCTCGACGACATGCGCTGGCTGGGACTGCATTGGGACGAAGGCCCGGAGGTAGGGGGAGAATCTGCCCCATATTTCCAGAGTGAGCGGTTGGATATCTACACCCGCCATATCGACAAACTGCTCGAATCCGGGCGTGCCTATTTCGCCCTGGAGACCCCCGAAGAGCTGTCAGCCATGCGCGATGCCGCGAATGCACAAAAGCAGACCTTCAAATATCGCAGGCCCGACCCGCTCCCGACCGTGGAGGAGGGGCGCGCTGCCAAGGCGGCTGGCCGCGAGGTGACGGTCCGTTTTGCAATGCCGGAAAACGACATGATCGTACAGGACGAGGTCCTCGGCGAGGTCCGCATCCCCCGCGAGGAGCTGGAGGATTTCGTCATCCAGAAACGCGACGGCTGGCCGACCTACCATTTCGCCTGCGTCGTGGACGATGAGTTGATGGGCGTCACCCATGTGCTTCGCGGTCAGGAACACCTGATGAACACCCCGAAGCACGTCGCCATGCAACAGGCGATGGGCTTCAGAACGCCGATTTACGCCCATTTATCGATCATTTTCAACATGAACGGCTCAAAAATGAGCAAGCGGGATAAGGAGAAAGCCTTAGCGAAGGGGCTGGTTCCGCCCGAGATCGATGTGCATGATTTTCGCGTCGCCGGGTATCTTCCCGAGGCGCTGCTGAACTTTATCTCGCTCCTTGGCTGGTCGCCGGGTGAGGATCGTGAGCAGATGACGCTGGAGGAGACCGTTGAGGCGTTCGATCTGTCGCGACTTGGTTCTGCGAATGCAAAATTCGACCGCGACAAATTGTTGTCGTTTAATACTGATTGGTGTGCGAAATTGTCGCCCGAGCGGTTGCTCGCCGCACTGAAGGATTTCGCGTCGGTGAGCGGGTCGAAGCTGGCGGATTTTGATGACGAAACGCTCGCGTACCTTCTGCGGATCAACGCCGGCTATCGGACGTTCCGCGATATAGAAGCAAAGTGTGCATTCCTCTGGGCGGTGGATGACGCGATCGAATACGACGCCAAGGCTGTCCGCAAGGTGCTCCAGAAAAATGAGGGCGCCGGGTTTTCGATGCTGGAGCATCTGGTCGAATTGCTTGCGAATCACGAATCATGGGAATCTGCGTCGCTGGAGCAGTTTTTGACGACCCTTTGCGAGGAAAAGGGGGTCAAGCTCGGTGCAGTTGCCCAACCGCTTCGGGTCGCGCTGACGGGGACGACGATCTCGCCGCCCATTTATGACACCCTCGTTTTGCTCGGGCGTGAGAAAACACTTGCACGAATACAGCGAATTTTGACGCTTAAGGAAACAATAGCGCAAGGATAGGGATACAGGATTAGGAGAAGGATACGGAATGTCATTGCTTGTTACGGGTAGTATCGGAATTGATTCGGTCGCAACGCCGCATGGGAAGGCTGACGATGTGCTCGGTGGGACCGCCGTCTACTTCTCATTCGCAGCCTCAAATTTTACACGGGTGCGACTCGTCGGCGTCGTCGGGGACGATTTCCCGTCGGAGATGCTCGATGTGTTCGCTCGCCGCGACGTGGATCTGGCTGGTCTGGAAAGGCGGGAGGGCAGCAAAACCTTCCGCTGGCAGGGGAAATTCGTCGGTGATATGAATGAGGCTGAGACCCTGGGCGTGGATTTGAACGTGCTGGCGGAGCATGGTCCGAAAATCCCGGATAGTTTTACTGACAGCGATACGGTCTTCCTGGCCAACACGCATCCGACGCTGCAGCGCGAGCTTCTGTCGCAGGTGAAATCGCCAAAACTGACGGTTTGCGATTCGATGAACCTCTGGATCGCCAATGAGAAGGAAGAGTTGCTCAAAACGCTGGCTGTCGTCGATGGCGTGATCATCAACGATGGCGAAGCCCGCCAGCTTACAGATCGCTACAACCTCGTCGAAATCGGCGACATGCTCCTCGATATGGGACCGAAATTTGCGGTTATCAAGAAGGGTGAGCATGGGGCTATTCTCTTCACGTCGGAGGGGCCGGTGGCGATTCCAGCTTTTCCGACCAAGACGGTCGTCGATCCGACCGGTGCGGGGGATAGTTTCGCTGGCGGGATGCTCGGATATCTGACGGAAATCGGCGATACCAGCCCGGCTGCCCTGCGCCGCGCGATCGTGCGGGGTACGATAGCAGCCTCTTTCACGATCGAATCGTTCTCGATCAACCGTGCAGTGGAAGTCACGCGCGAGCAGATCGAGGATCGTGTGAAGACCTTTTTGGCGATGCTTCGGATCGAGTAGCCATAGAGCAGGCCGAGTCGAGGTTGCATGTTGAGTAGAAGTCGCAGGTCGAGTCGAGTCCAGGTTGCAGGTTGAGTAGAAGTCGCAGGTTGAGTTGAATTTGCAGGCTGAGTAGAAGTCGCAGGTCGAATAAGCATGCGGTTGTTTCTTGCCATCGCGCTGGATCGTCCAATGAAGCGGACGCTGTTGCGGGTCATTGAGGAGCTTTCGGGTTCCCGTTCAGGTTTTCGTCGCGACGTGCGATGGGTCGACGAAGCGCGAATGCATCTGACACTTAAATTTCTGGGTGAGGTGGAAGCGGGCAGGGTTTCTGAGGTGTTTGACGCTGCCCGAGGCGTGGCTGATGTGACAAACCCATTCACGCTGACTCTGGACGCGTGCGGGTGTTTTCCGCCGGGTGGTAAGGTTCGGGTGGTCTGGGGTGGATGTTCGCGTCCGCCCGAAGCGTTGACGGGCTGCGTGGAGCGGTGCGAAACAGCATTTGAGACGCTTGGATTTTCCCGTGAGCGTCGTGGATTCACACCCCACCTGACCGTGGGTCGGGTGCGGGACGATCGGACCAGCGGTGCGTTGCGCAAATCTGTAGAACGGCTGGTTGTAACGAAGACAAGTCAGATAGTGGAGTCAATCACCGTGTATCGATCGGTGCTGTCGCCGGGTGGATCGCGGTATACGATTTTGGAACAATTTCCTTTCAACGGCGCGTCGTAGACACGCGGAGGTGACTCAAGGATGTCAGCAGATCAAGCGAAAAAGCAGGCTTTGGATCGGGCGTTGCAGCAGATCGAAAAATCTTTCGGTAAAGGCTCGGTCATAGCCCTCGACCAGAGGGGTATGGAAGTTGAGGGTATTAGCAGTGGGACTTTATCGCTCGATCTTGCGATGGGGGGGAAGGGGTTCCCCAGGGGTCGGATCATCGAGTTGTTTGGCCCGGAATCGTCGGGTAAAACGACCGTGGCGTTGCATGTGATCGCCTCCGCTCAGCGGGACAACGGCGTGTGTGCGTTCATCGACGCGGAGCATGCTCTGGATCCGACGTGGGCGAAGCGATGCGGCGTGAAGCTCGATTCCCTGCTGGTCAGTCAGCCGAATTCGGGCGAGGAGGCGCTAGAAATCACGGAAATGCTGGTGCGAAGCAATGCTGTTGATGTGGTGGTGGTCGACTCGGTGGCTGCGCTCATTCCCCGGTCGGAAATCGAGGGTGAAATGGGTGCGACGCAGGTGGCTGTTCAGGCGAGGCTTATGAGTCAGGCCATGCGTAAGTTGACGGCGGTGATCTCCAAATCCGGAACTGTGCTGATTTTTATCAACCAGATTCGCATGAACATCGGCGTTATGTTTGGAAACCCCGAGACCACGCCTGGTGGTCGGGCGCTGAAATTCTATTCTTCGATGCGCGTCGATGTCCGTCGCGTTTCGACGATCAAGGATGGGGATACTCCGGTCGGGAACCATGTTCGCGCCAAGATCGTCAAGAACAAGGTGGCTGCACCGTTCCGGCAGGCTGAGTTCGATATTATGTTCGACTCGGGGATCAGCATTGAGGGCGATCTCATCGATCTGGCGATCAACGCCCGGATCGTCGACAAAATGGGTGCGTGGTTCAGTTATGGGGATGTCCGCCTGGGGCAGGGGCGGGAGAATTCCAAGCAATTCCTCAGGGACAACCCGGACCTGTTCAATGAGATTCGTGATCGCGTGCTGGCTGCCCGTGCGGAGGAGCAGGCTGAGGCGGACAAAGCGTTGGAGGGTAAGTCGGGCAACAATTCTGTGCGCGGCAAATCGTCCGACGGAAAGTCCTCTGGAAGCAAGTCCTCCGACGGGAAGATTTCCGGTGGTAAGTCCCTGGATGGCAGAGCGTCCGATAACAAGTCGACTCCGAAAATTGCGAAGATGGAGAAACCTGCGAAAAGCATCTCTAAAACGGGCAAGTCGTCTGCCAGGGGCGGGCGTGAGATTGCTGTTCCGAAAAGAAAGCGTGCCTGATTAAATTTCGAAATGGAAGTGTGTCTTCAGGAATTGCAGTGTAGAAGGCATTGTTTCCTCTGGATTTATCGGAATTTTCATTTTGTCATGTAAATTCTCAGTTTACAGTAGCCAACCTCCTGGGGGATGGTCTATGATCCTGTGTTGACAGTGTCGCTGTAACGCGACAGTGTTGCTGTAATACACGGCGTTTTTGGGCTGTTAAACGGGTTTTGATTTTCGGGCTTACCGCTGGTTGAGGGTTTCGGCGGCGCTGGTTTCTGGCGTCGTGTGTCCTCTTGAGGAGCGGAAGCCCTCGTAAGGAGTGTTTGGTCATGGCTGTAAAGCATCACATTAAGGTATTGGTCATTGATGATGATCCCTCGGTTTGCAAGACGGTTGGATTGCTTCTGGAGGATCACGGTTATCGTCCGAAGTCTTTTACGGATGCTCAGGAGGCTTTGGAGCATGCGGTAGACGAGTCGTACCAGATCGCGATTGTAGACCTTCGGATGCCGAAAATGGACGGCGTTGAGGTTGTCGAGAAGCTGAAGGCGATTGATGATAATATGTGTTGTATCGTGATGACTGCTTATCCGAATCTTGACACTGCGACAGAGACGATGCGGCGTGGGACGAGCGATTACATCCCGAAACCGTTCAAGCAGGAGGAGCTTCTTGAGGCTGTTGATCGTGTGTGTCGCAAGCTTGGACTGATTTATACGGATGAGTCTGATTTGAACAGTCTGATCGGTCAGCGGATTCGTGCGGAGCGTTTGCGTCAGAATCTGACACTTCGTCAGCTTTCGGATCGTACTGATCTGACGACCTCGCAGCTTTCACAGGTTGAGCTTGGTAAGAACGCTGCGTCTATCTGGGCGTTGGCTCGTATCAGCAATTCGCTCGGTTTGCGTCTTGCGACGCTGCTTACCGGTTTGTGATGTTGAGTGCCGGTCTGTGGTGTTTCGGGGCGATGAGATTGGTGTTTCGAGATGATGAGATTCCGGCTGCATAAGCTCCTTGCGACACAATCATGGCGTCTGAAATAGAACCCAATCAGAGTGACGGTGCACCAGGCAGTCAGACCGTGGACGCGATGTGTCGTCAGTTCGTTGAGCAGTGTGGTGACGGTGTATTTGCGGTTGACGGGGATGGTTGTATCACTCTGTGGAATCCTGCGATGGCGGGGTTTTTTGGTGTGGCTGGCGTGGACTGTGTCGGGCGTGTTGCGCGGGATGTGTTCACTTCCGTGGGTGTCCCAGAAATTGACGAGTTGCTGTCTCCGCTCGGAGACGGGTCTGCAGCGGTCCTTCGCGATTTTACTCGCCTGGATCCTGAAGACGATCGCATTCATGTTTACGAAGCCAGTTGTCAGCGGATGGTCTGCACGAGTGGTTTGAAGTCGTGGATGGTTGCGTTCGTCCGAGATGTTACGAATCGGATTCAGGTTGAGCAATCCTTGATCGATTCTGAGCATGAGCATCGCCTGCGTTTCATGCAGAGTGCAGATGCGATCCTTGTGATTGGTCGAAATGGCAGGTATATCGATGCGAACCCTGCTGCCACGCTTGTGACGGGATATTCTCGAGAAGAAATTTTAAGCATGGGTGTTCCGGATCTGAGTGTTCCGGAAGAGCGATCGGCTGCCCGTGAGCGTTTTCAGGATCTGGTAGCGACGGGTGTGTCTCGTGCTGAGCGTGTGATTCGTCGCAAGGATGGCAGTTTGTTGCATGTTGAGGCGCATGCGATCGCTCTTGGTGATGGGCGTATGCAGACGACTGTTCGTGACATTAGTGAGCGTAAGATTGCTGAGGAGCGTTTGCATGAGGCGATACAGAAGCTGCAGTTTCATATCGAGCGAATGACGTTCGGTTATATTGTGTGGACGCCTGATTTGCGTGTGTCGGAGTGGAATGCTGCTGCTGAGCTGATCTTTGGTTGCTCGGCGCAGGATGCGTTGGGTAGGCGCTGGGAGAGTTTTGTACCCGAACCGGATCGGGATCGGGTTGGGAAGGTTGTCGGGGAGTTCATCAGTGCGGAGAGCTCCAGTCATTCGCTGCAGCAGAATGTCTGTTGTGACGGTACGATCATCAAATGCGAATGGTTCAATACCCCCCTGTTTGATAGCAGCGGCAAGCTTACTGCGATCGCTTCGATGGTTCAGGATGTGACCGAGCGTGAGCTGGCGGAATCGCAGATTCGTCACGCTCAGAAGATGGAGAGCCTCGGTGTTTTGACGCGGGGGATTGCTCACGATTTCGGGAACCTGCTGACGGTCGTGATTGGTAACCTGCGGATGCTGAGGAAGCGAGCAGCCTTGAGTGACGAGCGTTGTTTGCAGCATATGGACCTTGTAGATGAAGCCGCGAAGAAGGCTGCTGATCTGACGTCCCATCTGCTTGCATTTGCGCGAACAGGTGCTCACAAGCCGGAGCAACTGGATCTGAATGATATTGTGACGCGTGGGATGAAGCTGTTGCGAGGCAGTGTTGCGGATAATATTGCCATCGAAGTGTCGCTGGGTGAATCTCTGCCCAAGTTGATGGTCGATCGGAGTCAGATTGAACAGGTTGTGCTCAATCTTTGTCTGAATGCGGCTGAGGCGATGCCCGGGGGTGGCGTGATATCGCTTGAGACCCGGATGTCGCATCTTTCTGCTGAGGACCGGACCCGGTGTGTGCCACCAGACAATCCGAAACCTGGTCCAAGGGTTGAGCTTGTGGTTCGTGACACCGGTGAAGGTATGGACGAAATCACGTCGCATCGGATTTTTGAACCGTTTTATACCACGAAGGTTCAGGGGCATGGGCTTGGGTTGGCTGCGGTCCTGGGGATATTGAAGCAGCATGAAGCGCATGTGATGACTCGTTCGGTGGTCGGGGAAGGTACTGCATTTCACATCTATTTTCCGCTGGAATTGAATGAGCGGGTCGTTGAGGCGATGAAGCAGGTTGAGATTCGCGAGGATTTCGATGCGACGGGTCGACCTTTGAAGCGGTAGACTACATCAGGGGCGGCGGGGCGTTTGCTTCAGGGACGGCGGGACGTTTTCTTGACCTGTCGTATCTGGCTGCGTTTTGTGCAGTTATGCCCGTTTGTGCAGTCATGCCTGGCAGTTCTGCCCAAAACGTTTGCTTTTCCCCACAAGACGATTTTCCCCACAAGAAGACAAAAGTCGCCCAGGGGCGGGTTGTGGTAGTATTTCAGATCGCAGTATTTCAGAGACTCGCAGTATTTTGGTTCTCCTCCCAAAAAGTTACTGACGTAATCCCTTGAAAGACAAGGACATCGGCTCTCCGTAGGATAAACGGGTATTTTGACGAAATCCGTTTGGCCCGAAAGGAGTGAACCGATGTCCGCAGGTAGT
>JAJRYY010000124.1 GCA_024275565.1 Planctomycetota bacterium | reverse complement strand
GTTCCTGCCCCCGGTGATGGGACTGACCGGTGTCGATGCGTTGATGGTTTCCGGGGCGGCGTTGATGGTTTCCGGGGCGGCGTTGATGGTTTCCGGGGCGGCGTTGATGGTTTCCGGGGCGGCGTTGATGGTTTCCGGGGCGGGGGGTCGGACCGGTTGTTGGGTGAAGGTCAGAATGCAGACATAACGTCTTATCAATAAAGAACTTGCCGGAGTGGCGGAATTGGCAGACGCGCGGGATTCAAAATCCCGTTCTCGCAAGGGAGTGGGGGTTCAAGTCCCCCCTCCGGCATTCAGCTCAGGCTATCTTCCAACTCAGGCAACGGTCCAGCTAGGAAATTTGTCCGACTCGGGCGATGGTCCAAACCCCTCGATTGTAACCACACCCCGTGCATACGCAGGAATCTCCCAGGCGAGGCGACGGAATCTTACAATCGGAGCGACCGGTGGCGGGCCAGCTGCGTCAGCATGAACCATCAGCATGGGCATGAACCATTTGCGTCAGCATGATCCATTGACCACGGTCAGATATTGCACACTAAACAGGTTTTTATCATCGCTCCAAACTCGGTCTACGTTCAAGTTGGCGCTGGCAGCGATCTCGGCGAACTGGGACAGGCTGAACTTGTGCGAGCTTTCGGTATGGATCGTCTCAGACTCCTTGAACGACGTGACACATCCATTGATCCGCACCGTCTGTTCACAGCAGCTTTCGATGTGCATTTCAATCCGACCATCCGTCTCGTTCCAGAACGACTTGAACCGGAATGCATCTGGTCTGAAGTCAGAACCCAGCTCACGGTTCATACGCGTCAGCAGGTTCATCGTAAAATCCCGCGTAACGCCCTCGCAGTCGTCGTAGGCAGGTTCCAGGATGGCGGGATCCTTCTTCAGGTCCACACCAATCAGAACGCCACCGCCGGGACCAACCAGGTCAGCCATGCTTTGCAAACACGCAACCGCCTTGGCGGGCGGAAAATTACCAATGGTCGATCCGGGAAAATACGCCACCCGCCGCCGCTCATGGGGCGCAAAGGAGGGGACATCAAAATCCTGCGTAAAATCGGCACAGATCGGATGCACCGCAATACCGGGGTAATCGCGGGACAGCTCCTCGGCAGCCTCCGTCAGGTGCTCCATGCAAATATCCACCGGCACATAAGCAGCCGGAGACTCCAGGGCATCGAGCAGGATCGGCGTCTTGGTGCTGCTCCCACTGCCATACTCCACTATGACACAACCACGACCGAGAACATCCGCCATCTCATGGACATAATCCTGCATGATCTCAATTTCGGTTCTGGTGGGGTAATACTCGTCGAGACCACAAATCCGGTCGAAAAGCCTGGAACCCTTGCGGTCGTACAGATATTTCGCTGGCACGCTCTTTTGCGGATTCTTCAACCCCGCCAGCACGTCTGCGAGAAACTCGTCGCGATCAGGAGATACGTCCGTAACGCCACCGGGAACCACACCATCCTCTGAAACCAAACCCTCCTCTGAGATCTCGTCGAGCTGGACGTTATCATCCTTACGAATCATGCCTGCCTCCCTATGCGGATGCCTGAAAATTGCCACCGCACATGCGGATAGAAAAAATTGCGATACGTCTGACGAATGTGCGACCCGGGGGTCACACAAGATCCACCGCGGAGCACCATCTGATTACACATAAACTTCCCATTGTACTCACCGAGGGCACCTGGTGGTGAAGAAAATCCAGGATATGGCATATAAGCGCTCTGCGTCCACTCCCAGCAATCCCCAAACAACTGAGCAGGACCGCTAAATTCCTCTGAAAAACCAGCGGAATCAGCAGAAAAAGTAGCAGGTTGCGGGTGAAATCGCCCGGTTTCCAACAGGTTTCCGCAAATTCCATGGTCGCAGGCAGCAATTTCCCATTCCGATTCCGTAAGCAGACGCGCACCAGGGTATCTGATCGAAAACCACCTGGCGAACGCATCAGCCTCATAGTAACTCACATGGCAGACAGGTTCTTCAGGGGTTATCGGACGGTCGCCACAAAGACCGAACACACACCACGCTCCAGAACACATACGCCAGTACAACGGGCAAGACCAACCATGCTGCCGGACAGCGTCCCAACCATCAGCCAACCACAACTCAGAACGCTCATATCCGCCGTCATCCATAAACTCAAGATATTCTTCGCAGGTGATCAGCCGGGACGCGACGCTGAACGCATTCAGATAAACCTTGTGACGAGGAGACTCATTGTCGTATGCAAAAGCAACACGGTCGTGACCGTATGCAGAAGCAGCACGGTCGTGACCTGTTTCGTAAAGACCTCCGCCATAGGATCGCCAGGAAAGTGACGTCGCGGATATCGGGTGCTGCCCGTCTGAGCGAAGAGTGTCTGAGCGAAGAGTGTACGCCGGAAGGAGCGGATTGGATGCGAAGACGTGTTTGATGTCAGTAAGAATCAGTTCCTGGTGCTGCTGCTCGTGGTTGATTCCAGTCTCGACGAGACGCACCAGTTCCGGGTCTGCTTCGATCTCCTGAAAGCAGTCTCGCATGTGGTCATCGACATGACGACGGTAGTCGCGGACTTCGTCCAGCGTAGGCCGAGAAAGCAGCCCCCTGTCTGGCCGATCGATGCGCGCACCGAGGGCGTTGTAGTAGGAGTTGAAGAGAAATCCAAAAGCCTCATTGTAGGAACGGTAGTGGGGATCAACCTTCGGAAGGACAAGCGTTTCAAAGAACCAGGTGCTGTGAGCAAGATGCCACTTTGTAGGACTGGCATCGACCATGGACTGAACGAGACAGTCTTCAGGCGAAAGATGATGACACAACTGCTGCGTAACGCTACGCGTGGTGTCGTACCGCTCATGGAGGGAACCAACGGGGGAGGACAACTGGCGGCACGCAGATAGACCAATACCCGACGAAATACCTGACTCGGAATCCCTGCCTACCCGTTCCTGCAAGCCAGCCCCTTCTCGCGGGTCAGCCCGTTCTTGCGGGACAGTTTGAATATTGCTGCACATGGATTCACCTGTTTATTGTGTCTCGATGGCCGGAATACAACATATGTAACCGAATACAACTTACCTGACCGAATACAATATACCCAACCGATGTGGCAAACCTGAAATTGCATGGTAATCACGGAAATTGGCGGACAGCCCAGATCACAAACCTGCGCACCACATACTTCGATGCCTGCTTAACGCGAGCTGGATACCTGCATAACGCGTACGCGATGCACGTCGAACCATGCCGCACTCAGCCAGCCAATGAACGATTCTACTCTGAAGAACTATTCACTTTTGAATTCGTGCAGCCAGCCTGAAAACACGCTCTCTAAAGACACGCTCTCTAAAGACACGCTGCGATGCTCGCAAACACGCCGCCAGGCAGCGGTCCGCCGCGTTTTTCCACTGCACAACTTCCATGTTCACAGAAACCGCAGCAGGCGTCAAGCGTAAAGTTCCGCATCGTGTGCGGCTGCTGTTTGGCTGTCGCCATTCTGACACCACCAGAACGCTTCGCTACAGAACCTGCGACACAGTCTCACAGACAACCCATCACCTCTGACATGATCCACAAAACGGCGAAAACTGTTTTGTTATAGATCAGATGCAGATGAAGCATACGCACCCTGAAAGACGAATCACCATGCGCAGAAATCGCACATCGACAGGCGATCGCGTTCATTATTATCGGGACATGATCGGCAACTCTTGCCGCGTCAAAAGCCAACAGAATATGAGCAATTGTGCGCGTCCAAGAGGACTCAAGAAATTCCAGAGACCGCGCCGATAGATGCCCTGCCGGAACGGTAACTTACTGTGTTTCGACTGAGGTAAGACCACCACACGATTGTGGTGGAACCTTCTTTCGATCGCACGGATAAACGAACGGATCCGGCGAAACATGCCTTAACATTTTCATCACGCCCGGCGGAGTCCAGGCATCTAATATTAAACCCAGCGGCGGACCGCGGTTGGATCGGGCAGGAGGCCCGTGAGGTTGTACGACCCTCTTGTTCGGTTCGCTCTGAAGGAGTCCGTGATGCGCGAGCGTCTCCTCGAACAGTATATGGAACCGTTGTTGGCAGGAAATCGTGTAAAATGTCGTGAGATGGTGCATGGCGTGCTGGCAGAAGACCGTCGCAATGCCCGGGCGTTGTACGAAGAGCTGATCTGGCCCGCAATGGAGAAGGTAGACATGTTGTATCGCAAGGATGCGATCAACATCGCAACCGAACACATGGCCACCCGAATCAACCGCTCGCTCGCAGATCAGATCCAGCAAGGCCTCGTCCCGAAACCCGGAAACGGAAAGCGCATCCTCATCATGTGCGCCGACGGTGAACCCGAAGAGCTAGGCGCACAAATGTGTTCCGACCTCTTCGAGGCGGATGGCTGGGACACCTATTTTCTGGGCGGCGGCATCCCAAACGACGAGGTACTGATGCTCGTGGGACAGTTGCGTCCTGAAATTCTCCTGATATTCGGGACGCTGCCCCATGGTGTCCCGGAGATTCGGGTCCTGACGGATCAGATCCGGGAGATTGGGTCGAACCCCACCATGAACATCATGGTCAGCGGTGGCGTATTCAATCGTGCAGATGGGTTGTGGAAGGAGATTCATGTGGATCTCTTCGCAGCCTCAGCCAGCGAAGCGCTGGAAGTCGCAAATACTGCACAACCACGCGTTCCTGAGGTGCGACGACCGGGCGTTCCGAAGAAGCGTCGCCGTCGTCGTCCACCACTGCTCGCAGGCATCGAGGGGTAGGCATTCGGACGCACATACGGAAACACACCCCGTACCTTTACGGATACGCACCCTCCCCACATTATCAGACGTGGATATTCTGAGCATGGCCGATTTCGATTCGGTCATGCTTTTTTCTATGCCCGCAACACAGTTCTCTATGTTCGCAATACAGTTTCTATGCCCGCATGATAGGATCTATGCTCGCGGTACAGTTTTCTAAGCCCGGAATACCGTGTGGTTGATCGCCTGACCGGTGCATGGTCTTTCGCAGGCAGTACCCACCTGTCAATCCAGGGATGGCTCGCCCTGATCCGAGGTACTGTCGGTGGGTTTGTTGAGGACCCAGTGGTCGAACCATGCGATGTCCCACATCATTTTTGCTTTGCGGTGGGTGTATTTTGTGAGGCTGTGACCCTCCCCGGGGTAGACGACGAGTTCGGTGGGGACGTCGAGGTAGTGGTGGAGGCAGCGGTAGAGCCCCTTGCTGTGCGGTGGTGGACAGCGCGGATCGTTCTGGCCAACGTGGATGATGGTGGGGGTGGTGACCTTATCCACGTTGTAAAGTGCGGATGATTTTTTCATCTGCTCGGTGCGTTCCCATGGGAAACCCTTGTTGAAATTCGTGACGTGGCCTGGGGTATCTTCCGCAAGCCACTGGAGGACGGTGTCGAAAACGCCGGCTCCGCTGCTGGCTGCCTTGAAGCGTGTGGTGTGGGTGATGATGCAGTCGGTGAGGTATCCGCCGTTGCTCCAGCCCATGACCGCCATTTTATCGGGGTCTGCGATGCCCTGCTCCACGATGTGGTCTACACCGGAGAGGATGTCCTGGATGTCGATGTCGTTCTTCCGGCCGACCAGCTCGGTGAGGAATGCGTCGCCATACCCTGTTGATCAGCGATAGTTCGGACTCAGCAGCGCCCATCCGCGTGCGGGGAAGAGGACACGTCCGTAGATCCAGAATCTGAAGCGGAGCTTGCTCGCGGAGGTGGGTCCGCCGTGCAGCTCGATGATGGTGGGGAGCGGTGTTCCAGGTTCGTAATCCGGCGGGAGTTCGAGGATGCCTTCGACCGTGGTTCCATCCTTGCTCTTCCATTGGATCGTCTGGATGCTCGGAAGTTTCCAGGTATCGACCTGGGGGTTGGCGCGGGTGATGCGCTTCGGGACGGCGTTGGGGGATGTTGTCTGGTAGAGGTAGATGTCGGGAGGGTGGGTGACGGTTGAGAGGATGGCGGCGATGGATGATCCGTCGCGGCTGACGGTCCAGTTGTCGATGCAGACATCGCCGGGGGTGAGGATGCCCGATCTGCCCTGCTTGCCACTGCGGATGCTGGACACCTTGTAAATTCTTGTCCGGGCATGGTCGTCGGCTGTGAAGCAGAGGTCGTGGGAATCGGGCAGCCACTGCATGTGTCCTGTGGCGTAGACCTCGTCGGGACGGATGATTTTCTGTGTCGAAACGTGCCCGTCTTGCTGAGTCGAAACGTGACCGTCTTGCTGAGTCGAAGAATGTCCGTTTGTGTTGAAATGGGCGACGAAGATTTCGCCGGGGTAGCCATCGAAATCGCAGCGGAAGGCGAGGACGGACCCGTCTGTGCTCCAGGCCAATCCTAGCAGCCATCCGTAGGGTGATGGGGCGTCGTCGCGCCAAAGCTTGTCGGGGAGGGTTGATATTTTGTTCGTCTTCGCATCGTAGATATCGACGCGGGACCAGCCCTCATTGGTGATGAGTTTCGAGGTTGGTGTGGTGAGCATGGCGATTCGGCGCTGGTCGTCGGTGACCGCGAATTCGCCGATGACGCGGTGGTCGTCGATGATGGTTTCGCTTCGCCATTGCAGTAGGTCGAGCTTGATGATTTGTGAGTATTTGTCGATGCCGTGTCCATATTCGAGCGTGTCGAAATCCTTCTTCACCGAATCGAAGAGTCCGTCGTCGTGCTTTTCGGAGGTGATGGCGTAGTAGAGGGTGCGTCCGTCGCGCGAGAGGGTGTAGCTGCCGACGCCATCTACGGTCCGGGTGACGGCAGTCGGTTCGCCGCCGTCGGGTCGGATACGCCAGATCTGCCGCTTTCCGTTATAGGGCGGTTTGCCCGAATCACCCTTCTTGCGCGAGGTGGTGAAGTAGATCCATTTTCCGTCGGGACTCCAGGTCGGGCTGGCGTCTGCGGCTGGGTCGAAGGTGAGGCGGTTCGGGGTTTTAGATGCGACATCCACAACCCATAGATCGGTGTTTCGACCGTCCTCGGACACCTCCCAGCGGGATTCTGTGTAGGCGATGCGCCTGCCGTCGGGGGAGAATGCGGCGGCTGTGATGTTGCCGATGGTGAAATAGTCCTCCGGGACGATGTCGTGGTCGCGGACTGGCGTGGAACCTGCCTGTGCATAAACGCTGGCCCGTGCATAAACGCCAGCCTGTGCCGTGGCACCTGCTACCAGGATGGCGATTGATGCGAGCCTGAGCAGGTTTGTACGTCGCGATCCAGGACTCGCAGCACGACACCAGCCGGGGGGGGCTGGACCACATAAATCCGCGGCTTGTCGACGTGAGCTTGCGGTTGCGTCGTGAGTAATGTGTACGCGCGCGACTGCTTCTGCATGCCCTGTTTTTACCATCGCTATTCCTGCCCAGCCTGTCTGTATCATCGCTTGCACTGCCTGTGTCATCGCTTGCACTGCCTGTGTCATCGCTTGCACTGTTTGCACCATCGCTTGTTCTGCTTGTTCCATTCTGCCGCCACCCCTCTCTTCCATTTCTGCACCCCTGACGGGCTGGTCGTTCGACCCGCGACATCCTTTGTCAGTATACACGATGGGCCGTCTCACGTCCAATGAAAAACCGATATATTTTTGGTAAATGTATGGCCACGACAAAATCGGCGTTTTAGGGGAATGGCCGGGGGTAGCCTGCGGCGATGGGTGGCATTTTAGGGAATATTCCCGAGTCGCATCCGGCGGGGTATTCTCACCTACCGGGCGGTTTCGTGACCTCGGTATGTCTATGAAATCGGTATGTCCATGAAAAACGCCACCCGAACGGGTGGCGTGAACGTATATCATGCTATCTCGCGGAACCCGCACACTGCCTCCATGAAGGTCTCAGGCTGTGTATGGACTACACGGAACGGTGCTGGAATTACAGAGCGGTGTATGGCAGCAGTGCAAGAAAGCGAGCACGCTTGACAGCCACAGACAGCGCGCGCTGCTCAGCCGCATTGGTGCCCGCACGCTTGCGGGACATCATCTTGTTGCTGGAGGTTACAAACTTGCGAAGAAGCTCGACCTCCTTGTAATCGACCAATGGTCCGATCCAGTCCTTGCCACCACGTTCGGGGAATCGGCGTGATGTGTGGAAAAAACGCCCCTTCTTCTTATCACCACCACCGCCACCGTCGTCGTTCGAGTTCCTCAAAATCTTGCTTCCTAAGATAGTACCAACTTGTCTGTTCTGTTCGATTTTAACGTACAGCCTGCTACAACCTGACTGTTACAATCTCCGACTGTTACAATCCGGCCGAACCCAGTCCGGTCAGTCCCAATCCGGGCAAATACTGTCCGGGCAAATACTGTCCGACCAGTATCGGGGTATCAGTTTCCGACGACGCGTCTGAATTCCTGCTCGTCGACCGGTTCTGCTTCCTCGACCAGCATGATCGGAATGCCATCGCGGATCGGATACCGCAATCGGGTTTCGGAATCCGTCGAGTACAGCCAATCGCCCTCGTGGACCAAGGGAGCCTTGGACTTGGGGCAGACCAATATTTTCAGCAATTCCCGATCGATTTCCTGCACGGGTGTCTCCAAATCAGCAGCGCGCGGACTCTGCAGCCGTCCGCCTGTTGCGGTATGTTACGCCGGGTGACGAAAAGTTCAAGTGGTTGCGAGAAACTCCTGAGATTCCGGGTGCGTGGCTGGAACGGCCACAGCTTGACTCGGCCACAGCTTGAAACGGCCACAGCCGGGGGCGGCTGTGCTACATTGAGCGGTCGGGGGCGGTTGTGGTGTATTGAGCGGCCGAGGGCGGTTGTGGTACATTTGCCCTGATGTTCACATTTCCGCGGAAACTGTTACGGACCCTGAGATTCCAGCAGGCTGCGGAGGTCGCGTTTGAGGATCTTCCCGGTGGGTCCACGGGGGAAATCCTCGACGATTTTGACCTGCCTTGGGACTTTATAGCCGGCGAGGGCGCTTTTCGCGTGGGATCTGATCTCCATTTCCGTGGCTTGTGCGCCGGATTTCAGCGTGATCCATGCGATGGGGACCTCTCCCCGGCTGGGATCGCTGGTCCCTATGACCGCTGCTTCGTCTACGGCAGGGTGCTTGAGGAGTACGGACTCGATTTCGCTGGGAAAGACGTTTTCGCCTCCGACGATGAGCATTTCCTTCTTTCGCCCGGTGATTTTGATGAATCCGTCTGAATCCCGCTGGCCTATGTCGCCTGTTGCGAACCAGCCATCCTGGTCGATGACTGCCCTGGTTTCCTCTGGACGGTTGTGATATCCGAGCATTACGCCGCTGCCTCGGGTGCAAATTTCGCCATTTTCACCGTCTGGGAGCGGTTTTTTGTCCTCATCCATGATTTCGACCTCTACGTTGCGCAAGGGGCGTCCTACGGAACCCGCACGGTGGGCGTCTGGCGTGTTGAGGGTTATGACGGGTGATGTTTCGGTGAGTCCGTAGCCTTCGTAGATTTCTTTGTGAAATTTTTCACGGAATCTGTCTGCGACGGTGGTCGAGAGCGGTTCGCCGCCGCTGATGGGGAGTCTGAGGGATTCGAAGGTTTGTGGATGCGCCGATTTTGCTCGCAGGATTGCGTTGTACATGCTTGGGATGGCGAGCATGACGGTGGGTCGTGTTTCGTCCATGGCTTTTATGACTGCCTGTGGGCTGAAACGCGGGATGAAATGGGCGGATAGTCCTCTGATGATGGGTGTGATGACGTTTCCGGTCAGGCCGAAGACGTGGAAGGGTGGGAGGACGCACAGGAATCGGTCGTCGTCGCGCAGGGCTGCTGCTTCGATGATGGCAGTGCTGTTTCCGTGGAGGTTTCGATGTGAGAGTTCGACGCCCTTGCAGGCTCCTGAGGTTCCGGACGTGTACAGGAGGACGGCCATGTCGTTAGGGTTTATTCCCGGTATTGGTGGTTTTGGTCGCAGCTTGCTGATGATGATCCGTCGTTTTATGGGCAGGTCTTCGAGATGGATCGTTCTTGCCGGGAGGTGTTCTGTGAGCTTGTCGAAGTGGTGGATACTGAAAATGGTGTCGATTTCTGCGTCTCGGATGATGTCGGACAGTTCTTCGGGGTTGAGGAGGAAGTTGAGCGGGACAGCCACTTTGTTGGCCCAGAGGGTTGCGTAGAAAGTGCCGACGAATGCGGCTGACCCTGGCAGGAGGATGCCGACGTTTGGGCGTTCTGTTGCTTTCTGAATAAAATGTCGAAGTGCGCCTGCGAAGGCTGTCAACTGACTGAAGGTCAGGTTCCGGAGAGGATCTCGGACAGCTTCTCTGTCAGGTGCTTTACGGTTTGCTTCCAGCAGTGCATCTATGAACATTCTTCGCCTCATTTTGCGGTCCGGTGTTCGCGGCGTTCGAAGCCAGCCTCCACACACGCATCCCGCCCCAACCACTTTCAATGGTGAGTTTATGTATTGGTGATGATTTGTCTATTGGGTGGATGGTGGGATAATGGTTTTGGGTGGTTGGCTATTGTGTGTGGTGGTCATGTTGCGTCGTTGACAGGAGTGCTGGTGATGATGGATCGTCCGTTTCGGGTTTGGAAATTTGTGTTTTCATGGTGCGTTGTATTCGCGTTGCTGCTGGTTGTTTCCGGTGGTTGTGCGACCTTGCCACCAGAAGCTGTTGCGCGGATTCGACAGGCGGACGTTGCGTATCGTCGTGGTGCCTATTCGGACGTTGAACGTTTGACAACGGATGTCATAGTCTCCCATCCGAAGATCGCGGATTCGGCTGAGGCGTATTACCTTCGTGGATTGTCGAGGTTGAAGGCTGGTCGTCGTGCGAAGGCGAGGTCTGATTTTTCGGGTGGGATGTGGATCGTCAAGCGTTCTGCGATTCGGGATCGGCTTGGGGTGCAGCTTGGATTTATGGACCATGACGACGGAGCCTACGGTCGGGCTGCTTCGTTCTTGGGACCTGTCGCGAATGATCCGTACGATGATCTGGATGGTGGCGAACTGATGTATCGGTATGCGGTGGCGTTGCAGCGGAGCGGTGCTTTTGGTGCTGCGCGTGATGCCTATCGACAAGTTGTGAAGGAGTATCCTCGACACCGCCGAACGACTGATGCGCGTGTGAAGCTGACGTGGAATAAACCTTATTACACGATTCAATGTGGTGCATTCGCGGAACGGTCGCGTGCCGAGGAACATGCCGGTCGTGTGCGGCAGACGGGGATCGAGGTGTCTGTCGAACGTCGGAAGGGTAAAACCCGTGCGCCTTTTGCGGTGTATTGCGGACGTTTTTCGGATTATCCGGCGGCTGAGCATGGATTGGCAAACGTCCGAAAACATCAACCTGACGCGTTCATCGTCCCATAGCGTAGTGTTACCGGGTGTGGTTTCCTTCCAAGGACCGGGTATGCGCAAGGGTATGTAACTTACAAGCTTACTCAACCGATATCCTGCCTGTGGCCGCATTACTCTTGCGGCGAAGAGGAGGATCATCATGAGTCATGACACATTGATAGCGCGTGAATCAGGTTCAGAGTCATCGGAGCGTTATGCGGTCGGGGAAACGCTTCGTCGCTACTTTGAGTCTCGTGATCTGACGCGTCGTGGTATTTGTCTGATGAACGCGGGCCGGTTTGAGCTTGCGGGGAAAGCGTTTTCGGACGCCTTGCAACTGAACCCAGAATCAGCCTCAGCAGCCGCAAATCTTGCGCGATCCTTCGTTGGTCGCAAGGATTATCCGATGGCAGCGCAGACGCTTGGGGAAGCGATTGACGCGGATGCCGACGATGTGACGCTTCAGATACGCCACGCGATGCTGCTGTGGAAGGGTGGGATGGTCAACGACGCGATTGAAGCGTTGCGGACGAGCATTGAAGCCTCGCCCGATTGTGCTGAGCTTCATTTTCAGCTTGGGACGATTCTGGCGGCGCTTGGTGATATGGAGGAGGCTGAGCTTCGGTTTGTGCAGGCGACGTCGCTTGATGCCCGTCATACCGAAGCGCTGGTGAGTTTGTCGCTTTGTTATGCTGCTCAGGAACACCCCCGGTCTGCGATAAAATGTCTGATGCGTGCACAATCCTTGCAGCCTGATAATGCGAAGAT
>JAJRYY010000123.1 GCA_024275565.1 Planctomycetota bacterium | reverse complement strand
CCGCGTTTACGCAAGGTGTGTGGCTGCAAGCAGCTGGTCCGCTTGCGTACAGCACTGCAAACGTATTTGAAAGGCTGCCTCGAACAGGTGGCATAACCCCATGGAGCCGTTCGCAATTTCAACTAAGAATGGCATTGACCCAAAATGAAAGACAGAAAGAGTTGGATGACTGGGAAGAGAGGAAGAGAAAATGGGATAAAATGCCCGATCGTACGAAGAAATTACTCCCGGATCTAAACCCGGGTCCCAGGCCCAAGGGGCCATGCAAGTGAAGGAGATGATGAGGTGATAGTGGAACGGATAGATCCTCCAAAGACTCGGAGAAAATTCATCCACGAGTGGGATGAAATCGGGTATCTTTACTGGAAAGGAGCCTATTGGATTCATATACGCCAGTCACGCTTGCAAGCGACTCGGTTTATTGAACGGTTGAAAACACTGATAGATCTGCACGATCCGAACGAGGAAGCGTTACTTGGCGCTATGGGTCAGGCCCTGTTTGCGGAGTTCCATCGTGATCTGGTTGGCGAAATTAAATACACAGAACGTGTCGTGAGGATGGTTGTAAAATGTATTGAGATCATGCCTGACCCCGACTACGACTGGGAAGATGTTCGCAACAAGATGGAAATACTTGCCTGTCTCTATTCCGAAAACGGACAAAACGGTAAAGCTTTGCGGCTTGCGAAGAGAATCGGCGTTCTTTGCAGGAAGCACAGTGTTTCGTTCGATGAAACGGCTCTACGGAAAACGATCCTATCGTAATGTGGTTTGTTCGATTCCGACGCCCACCACGCTCATTACTCGCCTGCAGATTGGCTGACATTGCCGCCGCGGCCATTGGGTGGCTGCCTCACCATCGTCGGTATCCAGTTTGACAAAACCCTCTGTTTCGTGCGAGGGTCGCCCGTTTTTCACATTCAGGGGTGAAAAAAGGGGGGTCGGGAGTCGTTTCGGGGTGTGTGGTGCATGTTTCAAGGCGTTTCGCGCTTGCGTGGTCGACCCATGGGGCGTAGCGACTGGGCTATGCTCAAGCGATCAGCCGTGCGTATCTGCCATCGCTTGCTCCCGAATGGTCGTCCACGTTGCACAGAGCATCGCACATCTTCCAACTCCGCGGCTGACTGTGCTCGATTGACGATACGACGCCAGTTTCGCGGAGGTGACACTGGCCATGGACTCATGATGTTCCCCAATTTGGTCGTTGTTGCGCGACGTTGCGTTAAACTGCACCATCGCCAATCTTCGGCACGCTCGACGAGGCCTGCACGCAATGCATTGCGTTCGACATATCTCGCCACGGTCAAAAAATGCTCATCCGTTTGGACAGGGAAGGACTTGAATCTACCCTGGTATACAGGCCCGGTTCCGGCGGATTGCCTATGAGCATGCCATCGCTGCGTGTGCGTCACGGTTAAGAGTCTCATGAACTCGGACAACTCACCGTCCGCCCGAGGAAGCAACAGAAGATGCCAGTGGTTCGGCATCAGGCAGTAGCTGAGAATCTGGCAGCGAAAACGTGCATGTGTTTCGACCAAGACTTTCTCGAAGGCTTCGTAGTCGCCGGGTTTATCGAAAATGTTCATACGCCCCACGCCGCGATTAAGCACATGGTAGACAATTCCGCCGGTCGCAATTCGAGGACGTCTTGGCATGAACACCTGTTTAACCTATAGAACCCATCCTGTCAAAAATCGACTCCCGACCCCCTTTTCCTCCAATAGTATGCCCTTACGGCTGATCGCTGTTGAGCTGCTCACCCTGCCACGCCATGCTCGCACCCGAGGATCCGAACCACAACTGACGCCAACGCAGAAGGTCTAGTACTAGAACGTTGCCGTTGCGGTCGATGTCGAAGTAGAACTCATCCCGACCACCACAATCCGGGCACGCTGAGGTGCAACTGTTCACCAGACGCTGGCGCATACGCAGCAAGTCCAGCGGCTGGACGCGGCCATTCTGATCAATGTCGGCCGGGAGTGCAGCGAAGTCAACACGATCCGGTTCGGCGACATCCTCGCCCATGTTGCCACCACTGTGATCGATCTGAACGCCGGCGCTGTTGTAGACGTCGGCGACGATCGTGGTCCATTCCTGCAACGGCGGCAAGCCAACGAGACTCAACTCGACATAGTTACCAGCGAGCATCGTCACAGAACCAGCGGTTGGAGCGGTTCCGCCCGTGGACATGATCGTGAAGTTGGCTGACGTGACAGCGCCACCCATATCATCACCGAAGACGTCTACGTTGAACAGAATACGGACAGAATCGACACCGAGGTTATGGTCGATGCCGTTCGTGGATTCACGACGCGGGTCGATGTAACCCGAGCAAGGTGCCGTAAACAGACTGTCACCCGGTTCACCTTCACCGTGAACGATCACAGGCGGATCGACTGGTGGCGTGCCACCGCTGACGCTGAACGTTGCCGTTCCGTTGTCCCAGCAGATACCCTTGACCGTGAGGTTTTCGCTGAAGACCTGCGTCGGATCAAGTGCTTCAACCACAGCACCATTGCAGAGACGATCGAGCGAACCGCCGACGGACAAGCCGTTGGCAGCCGCATCGGAATCGTATGCAGCGACACCACTGAACACACCAGCAACCAGTTTGCCTTCGCCGATATTCTCGGTCAGGCAGTCGAGGTCGGCGGCTGAAATGCCGGCGTCGTTGAGTAGTGCTTGTACTTTGGAAGAATCGATGGCACCTGGTATGTCGAGCGCCACGTCTGAGTACATCATCCACGGTGCATTCACCGAACGCCATCGCATCCCGTTGAAAGCAGTGTCACCCGAATCTGTGTACCCGTTGATGTAGCACAACTGTGAATCGAAGCGGTAACCCAGACCTGAGGCAGTTCCGCCACAATCGCCCGAATCACCACTGATGATCTTCGTCGTACCTTCGACAGTGAGATCGAACGAGTAGTCCGTGGCGATACCATCGGTACCTTCAGTTTCCCATCCACCGAAGATGTCACGCGAAGCGGCGAGACCATCAGAATTTCCGCCCTGAGAGAATGTGAAGAACCAGTTGTAGTCCTCACCAGACGTGTCCGCGATGACGGATACCCAGATAGTGGTATTGGCTCCGACGTTGAGCGGCGGATCCAGTGTGTACCGGTAATCGTAGACCTGGCGACCCGGATCGCCTGAAAGTTCCCCTGGCGTACGTTCCACAGCACCGGGCAGGTACGGAGCCACGAACAGGTTGCTGGGTAGACCATTCGCATCGTTGAAGAACTCGATCCGGAAGTTATCCGGATTCGGATTCACATTACCCACCGCAGTAGCACCACCATAACCACCACGCCAGTGAAGGTCTGTGATGGTTGTGAATTCGCCGACGGTGAAACTGTCGGCGGCCTGCCGTCCACCCTCGACAGGGGCGAAGTTGAAGTCGGAGAAGGTTCCGACGAAACCGTCACTGCGAACGGCAAATGGCTGAGTCCAGATGATCGAACCCTCCATCGATCGCCAGTTACCACAAGCAACATCCGAGGGAAGACTCATCGCTGGAATCTCGGCAGCCAGATCGCTGACGCAGAATGCGATGTCACCATTGTCTGTGACACGGTCGCCATCCGGATCACCTTCATCGCAGTTCGGCGTACCAGGATCATCGGGGGTATTGTCGCAATCGAAACCATCACCTGTAATGGTACCGGTGCAACCGTCGCCACCAACCTCTGGGAGGATGTCCTGGAAGTACTCACCGTCACCCTCAAGCGATGTGACAAAGAACGGCTGAGCACCAGGAAGGTCCGCGTCCCAGTTGAACGAAATCCAGTAGGTACCCGCCGGCAACTCCTGGACAGCCTCAAGATTCACAGTCACGGAGTCAAAATCAGCGTCCGCTACTGTCGACTTGACGATCGGAGATGAGACCATGCCTTTCCAGAGGACAGCTCCAGGTGAGCTTCCGCAAATACCACTGGACGAATCAGCAAGAATCTTTATGAAGAATCTGTAACTGCTGTCCACTGTCCCAGCCGGGGTAGCCCACCAGGTCACCGAGGCGATTGTGGTAGCACTGTCCAGCGTGAAGCTTTCAGCAATCGCGAATTCCTGAATGCCAGCAACAAAAGCAGCACCAACACCAGGATTCGTCTGATCCCCATCAGGAGACTGGAGGAATACGCAGTTGGACTCAACCGAATCGCACTTACGCGGCTTCGGCGGGGTCACGCGATGAGCATACTCGCCACCGGAAGGATTGTTGTGCTGAATCTCTGCGACTGTCTGCTCGCCACCATTGTCGGCAACGCCTGGTACAAATCCTTCGGCACCGGCGATCACGCCAGTTGCCTCATCAAGCTCGCGAACCCACGGTGAATTCGTAGCTTCGAGGATGATGGCATCAAGTCCGAGTGTACCAGTATCGATCAAGACCGCATGGTATGGATCGCAAACGCGCTGATATGATACCAGAAGCTGAACGAGCAAGCTGGAATCGAAAGTACCACCGTTGTCAGTCACCTGCGTGATGGTCATCGACGACTGCGGCGAAACCGAAAGGTTGAGATCATAATTACCCGTCGGATCATCATTGCCCTTACCAGGAGCCAGGCTGACTGCACAGTTCTGTGCCGGGTGTGGGGGCTCAACCTGAGACGTGGCAGCAACGAGTGCATAGTACACGCCTGAACCAAGCGACACGCTGATCAAGGGATCGCCGAGTCCAGCAGGATCATCGCTACCGAGCAGCAGTCCAGCTGCATCATAAAGATAAAGCGAAACCAGGCCACCGTTACCGCCGGCACAGCTCAGATTCACCGTGTCAACTGAAATCTGAACCCGGCTGAAAAATGCCAGAGTGAAACGATACACGTCCGCGTCATGGTCACCTGTGAAGAACGGATCTTGATCGCAATCGGCATTGTTACCGATATTACCAGCAATCAGACGAGGCGTATCGCCGGACAGGAGGCCAACGTTGTCAGCCGTCTCGATGCTGTCATTGTTATTTGCAGCTCCTGTCTCTGCGTCGAGTGTGTCGTCGCATTCACCGACACCGGTATCACGAATCTGCGGAGGAACTGCTGATATGTAAGAATCAACAATCCAGTTCTCAGCACAGGGCTGACCATCACGGGTGATCTGGATGGGCTGACAACCACGCAGGTGCAATCGTGTGATCTCAGTCGCAACGACGTTTGAAGCGACTTGCGGGAGTGAAACATTGCCGGGGCAGCACTGTAAACTGTTGTCCGTAGCTTCCAGACAGACAAAAACCACAGCGTCTCCACTCAGAGCAATCGCCAGCCCGTTCACATGACCAGTGATGTTGTTGTCACCATCATAATCGAAGAAGGAGCAGTCGCCGGTGCCTGGTGGAGCGTTCTGGCAGAAGACGAACTGAAGACGGTCAAACAAATCGACAACACCGTCAGGACTGAGAACGCCGTCATTAGCACCCTCACGACTGAAGTCGCCAGAGCATCGACCAAAGTTCGCATCGTCAAGACGCTGAACCGTTGTGTCAGAATCGTCAGCCTCAAGGTCGCGACCGACACCACTCATGCGGACAACCATATCGACCGGGTCAGCATTTCCAAGCCCATCACGGTCAAAGGTCTCACCAGGAAGCGAGACCTGCATCCACGTGCCGCCTTCCTCAGTGGGAAGATCGCAGCTCTTCGTGGTCGTCAGGTTATCAGCACCGGACGGAATCGAAGGAAGAACATTCGTCGTTCCAACGGCGAACGTGAAATTGCAAGCATCCACTTCACAGTTGTTCGGACCACCCACAACGCCATCGTCATTCACGCAGAGACGCGGGCGAACGCCGCTTGAAGTTGAAACAAGAAGGATCGGGCCGATGTTCTCGACTGACAGAAGAGGACCGCAAACACCGCTATTGATCTGTTCATTGAGATTGACGGCAAGTACATTCGCCAGAAGGTTTGGTGTCAGACCATCGGCACTACCAACCGTAGCCCTACAACCGTTACCGAATGATTCGGGGCAAATCGAAGGTCCGCAATCTTTGGTCGAGGCTATGGTCGGGGTGACGACAACGCTGCAACCGCTCTGGCCGGATCCACCGCTGATACGCATCGCGGTCGTTCTGTCAGAATCAGTGACACCACGCAATCGGAAGGTCAGGTTCGTACCGAGATTGCTGTAGTTGCTGCTGTCGCACGTCGGGAGACCACCTCCACCATCAAACTGACTCCAGGCGGTTGATCCAAACATCGCATCCGTCGAAATCCAGGCCCACTGTGGCGGGAATGCCATGATCGGCGTGATCGAAACCCACTCAATTCCGCCAGTCGTCATGTAGCCGCCATCGGGAAGGGTAATATCGCAGTTGTAAACAGACGGATCACCACTGCATTCGAAGATTGTTGCAACGAATTCCTGGCTGCAGTTGGTGACAGGAGCGCCGGCACCACCATCGAAGAAAGCGACAATGAACCCGTCAATGTCGCCAGCCTCGCCAGCTGGACTGAAGAAGGTACCTCTGACATCTACGTTTGTGATGACAGCACCAGCCGGTGATTCAAAATCGTCTGCACAGATCGCGAATACGTCGCACTTCTCAGCAGTCGTACCATCACACTGCGACGCAGGCGAGGCAGCACTGCCGGGAGGACCATCCCAGCCCCCGCTGAAAATCACTTCGCCGCCGCCCGGAGAACCTGCCACAACGAGATCAGAGCCCGGTAACGCAACTGCAATGATTCCTGCCAGCAATAAGCCTGTGGTGTGTCCATTCATCGGGATCCTCCTTCAAGCCGCGACATAAAATTCAACGTAACTCACATTCTACAACTTCAAGCGAGCAATACACGGACTATTTCTCATTTGAGCGATTTAACCCGACTTATCCCAGATAGCAGCCACGTAGGGCAGGTCGCACCTTCTTAGTGTGGCCCACCTCTTCAGAGGTGGGGAACCCGAAGATCAACGATCACACCAACAGAAATCACCAGTGCATCTCTCGAAGGAGTGCCACGCAGAGGCACTACTAATCCAAACGTATGGCAGGTCGCACTTTCTTAGTGTGGCCCACCTCCTCAGAGGTGGGGAACCCGAAGATCAACGATCACACCAACAGAAATCACCAGTGCATCTCTCGAAGGAGTGCCACGCAGAGGCACTACCAGCCCAAACGTAGGGCAGGTCGTTCTTTCGCCCCCATGCGAAAGGTTGACCTGCCTCAACCATCTCCGGGCGATGCTAAAGCGTGAAGCCACGCGTAACTGCCATCGCCAGCCCCCGATGGCGTGTCTGCCATATTCGCGATCAAAACAAGCTCCAGTTCCACCCAGCACCGTATTTCCCGCGGGCAACATCGGTCCAGATGAACATCATCGCAACTTTTTTCAACATTCCCAGACGGCCCAACCACAGGCCCAGCCAATGGTTACAGAAATCTGCACCAGACAGGCCAAAAAAATACCGAAAATAAATTTGCAATGTGGAGAAGTATGGTGTATGTTAGTATCGAGTGAGAAGGGTGGCCAATACTGCATCGCCGCCCGCAAGGAGACAGTGCAGCAAAGGGACAGTGCAGCAGGGGGAGATCACGCGATGGTCGACAAGGGGGATCATATCATGCTCAGCAAGGGGGATCACACGATGACTACAGCCACAGCCACGGCTCCGCACGCGACACTACAGGGGAGATCATTGCTCGCCTTCCTCCAGCAGGTTAGGCTGACTGCCGCTCGATGTCGCATCATCCAGGGCACCAGTCATCCAGGATGCAGGAATAATCCAGGATACAGGAACAATCCGGGATACGGGTACGATCCAGGACACGGGAACGATCCAGGACACAGGAAACAAGAAGGTGCGTCCGGGACGCATCCTGCGAGGGGTGTATCGATTACAGAATTGCATCGAAAACCTGGGAAACGGCTGCTTATCTGGCTTGGCTGCTCGATTGCGGTGCTTGGCGTGGTGGTGGCGATCAGTCCTGCCATCGGCACGCAGCAGGTATCGTGGAGCGAGGTGTGGCGGGCGTGGAGCGATCCGGACTCTCCTGAGCATACGATCGTATTTGTGCTTCGCTTGCCGCGCTTGGTGTTCGCGCTGGTCACGGGTGTATCGCTCGCGCTTTACGGAGCTTGCTTTCAGACGATGTTCCGCAACGTGCTCGCAACGCCCTACACGCTGGGGATCGCCAGTGGCGGGGCGCTGGGTGCTTTGATCTGCGTGAAGGCTGGCTGGACCGGTGTGACGCTGGGGCTTCCAACGTTTGGATGGGGTGCATTCTTCGGTTGTCTCGGTGTGGTATCGATGGTCGTTCTGTTCGCTGGCGGAGCGTACCGATTCTCCGGGAATGCACTGGTGCTGGCGGGCGTGACGATCTCGTTTTTCTGCTCTGCCATGATGATGTTCGTGACCTATCTATCGGACGTGCGCGAGACCTTTTTCGTCGTGCGGTGGATGATGGGCAGTTTGGAGGAAGTGGGGTTGGGTAAGCTTCGCCCGCTGGCGATTCCGATGCTCCTCTCGTGGGCCGTGATGCTGCTGCACGCGCGGTCGCTGAATCAATTTCTGATGGGTGATGAGATCGCCGCATCGCGCGGGGTGTCACCGCGCTGGTTGCAGATGAAAATCGTGGCAGCTGCCTCGGTATCGACTGCCTGCGTGGTGGCGCTGGTCGGTCCGGTGGGGTTCGTCGGGCTGATCGTTCCGCACACGGTACGACTGCTGGTGGGGTCCGATCATCGCATATTGCTGCCCGTGGCTGCCGTCTGGGGGGCGATTTTCCTGATCGTGAGCGACTGGCTGACCCGATTGCTGCCGCTGTGGTATTCGCAGGTCGTGACCCGGGAGGTGACGACATTCCCCCTGCCGATCGGCGTGATGACCGCCATCATCGGTGCTCCCTGCTTCCTTTTCCTGCTCAGGCGTCGCGGATTGGGTTGATATAGGGGCCTCTGGGGCTTGAGATTGCAGATTTGGTAGAATAATGTTGAGTCGCGCGTATCCGGCGAGTAGAATCCTGTAGTGTTATCGGCTCCACGTCAGGTCATGGCGGGCCAGGTCAGCCAGGAGGTGCCCTCTTCCCTAGTTTGGTAAACCAACCCACACAACCACCTTCCGCTTTGAGCGGGCATGTCTTATTGCTGAATGCCCACTATGTAGCGCTTCGGGTGATCACTGTGCGTCGTGCCATGGCGTTGCTCTGCAAGCGAACGCTCAAAGACGATCCTGTGGCTGAGATCGTCCACGTCGAAGACGACCGTTTCTACACCTACAACTTTGAAGACTGGGCAGATCTGAGCGAATTTCGGCGTGAGTTTGAAGCGGCTGAGTTCGACTGGATCCGGACGGTCCGATTTGATCTTCCGGTTCCGAAGATCGTCCGCGTATTGACCTATAACCGTGTGCCTCGCCAGCAGGTGAAATTAAACAGGCGCAATATTTTCGCCCGCGATCACAGTCGGTGTCAGTATTGCGGTCAGAAACCCGCCACCAGCGAGTTGAGTCTCGACCACGTTGTTCCCCGTTCTCAGAATGGTCCTACGACGTGGGAGAACATTGTCACATGCTGCGTCACATGCAACGTCCGAAAAGGTGGGCGCACGCCTGCCAAGGCTCGGATGAAGCTTCTCTCCAAACCTGTCAAACCCGCGACCAGTCCGGTGCTCAGGATTCGACTGAGTGACCACAAATATCGGTCGTGGCGACAGTTTCTCAACCATGCCTACTGGAACGTCGAGCTTAAGTAGCTTGGCCTTCTCGACCAGAAGCGTTTCCGTTCTGAACAGGTAGCGTTCCCATCGTAGAAGTGACGTGTTTTGCCATGGTTATCTGGACGTGTCTGGGTTTCTCGTGAACAGATTGGGTGATCTACCCGATGTGTGGTCCAGTGCATGTTCAGGCTGGGTGGTTGGTGTGTTCAGGCTGACGGGTACGGGCAGTGCTGACGTGTACTGGCGGTTGTACGGGCGGTATGGTCGTTGAGGATTGCGGGCGGATTTGCGCATGGATCAGACTTGCGACATTCTAATCATCGAGGACAACGCCACATCGCTGGCGATTCTTCGGGGGATTCTCGAGCGTGCCGGTTACACCTGTATTGTTGCTGTGGATGGTTGTGAGGGATGGAACCAGATCATTGAGCGTCAACCACGGGTTGTGGTGTGTGACTGGAATCTGCCAGGGATGGATGGTCTGGAAATCTGTCGCAAGCTCCGTGAAACGCCGGAAGTAGCTGATACGTTTTTTGTGATGATTACCGGTCGGGACAACGAAGCCGACCGAGTCCATTCGCTCGAACAGGGGGCGGATGACTATTTCACCAAACCCATCGACAGATCGACTCTTCTTGCGCGTGTTCGCGTCGGTATGCGGATCAGTGGTTCCAAAGAGGAGCTTCGCCGGGCTGCGATTACAGATGGTATGACCGGGTTGTTCAACCATGACTATCTCAATGATGTCATCGAAAAAGAGCTGAAGCGATCGCGGCGATACGGGCATCGCCTCTCTCTCATTATGCTGGATCTTGATTTCTTCAAGGCTGTGAACGACACCTATGGTCATCTGGCGGGCAACGATACATTGATCGAAGCGTCTCGGATTCTTCGGGAGGCGATGCGAGATTTCGACACGGTTGGTCGGTATGGTGGTGAAGAATTCCTCATCATCGCTCCCGAGACGTCATTGGATGATGCCGTCGCCATCGCAGAACGTATCCGGCTTGGCATCGCAGATACGTTGCATGTGGAAGCGCTTCGAGGTCATGTCGTGACCGCTTCTCTGGGCGTTGCGTCTGCGGAGGATATTCGCGTTCGATCGGCTGCCGGTCTTGTGGATCTCGCAGATCGCGCGTTGTACAAGGCCAAGCATTCCGGGCGTAACCGTGTGTGTTCTGCGAGAGAGGTTGTTGAAGAAGACGGAGCGATCCAGGTTGAGAACAAGGAAGTGGAGTCGCTCCGCAAGCGTGTTGCTGTTCTGAGCGTCCAGGCGAAAGATGTGTACATGCAGTCCATTTCTTCCTTGTTGCAGGCGTTGGAAGAAAAGGACGCGTACACTGCGAGGCATTCGGAGAACGTGGCTGCCTACTGCCACATGATTGCGACGCATTTGGGGCTTAGTGTTCCGCTGGTGTCTACGATTCGCAATGCTGGTTTGCTGCATGACGTTGGAAAAGTAGGTATCCCGGACCGAGTGCTGTTGAAGCCCTCCAGGCTGACCTTCACCGAGCAGAACGTTATCAGTCAGGTTCCCTCGATCAGCGTCAGGATCCTCGACCACCTGCGTATCCTCGAGAGCGAGATGCATATCATTCGTCATCAGCGAGAGTATTTTGATGGTACGGGTTATCCTGATCAGCTTGCGGCTGAGCAGATTCCCATTGGGTCGCGTATTCTTCTTGCGGCCAACGCTCTGGATGCGATGACCACTGACCGGGTTTATCGGCCTTGTCGTTCGCTCGCCATCGCCATCGCGGAAATGCGTGAGCTTAGCGGTGTACAGTTTGATCCGAAGATTGTGGATTGCGTTGGTCAGCTTGTTCACGAGCAGCAGTCAGAGATCGAAGAAAGAATCCGCACGACTTCCGAATCTCTCAATTTGTCTGCGTGCGTTCTTTAGCAGAAAACGCTACGATACGGCCATCGGGGCGCGGTGCAATCATGGCACCTGCGTTGTCGTACCTGCGTTGTCGTACCTGCGTTGTCTGGGATTCTTTTCGCATAGATGGCTGACCATGAATGACACGTCGCATACTGCCAGATTGCTCGTCGCCTGTCCGGATGACAAGGGGTTAGTGGCTGAGATTACGCGTTTCATCGCTGATCGTGGTGGAAACATTCTCGATCTGGATCAACATACCGATCCGGATGACTGCATGTTTTTTGCTCGTGTGGTGTTCGATCTGCATGGATTGAATCTCTCCATGGACGCGTTCATACTGCAGTGGAACACTCTGGCGGATCAACACGAGATGACTTGGCGCATTCACGATGCATCTCAGCATCGACGCATCGCAATTCTCGTTGGAAAGACGGATCACTGCCTGCGCGAAATTCTCTGGCGATGGGAGGATGGTGAATTACCGTGCGACATCCCCTTCGTCGCTGGAAATCACGACGATCTGTCCCCGCTCGCCACACGATATGGTCTTCCTTTCCACACCTTGCCCGTCGATGCCTCTTCTCGACGCGTGCAGGAGTACCAGATCGAAACCCTGATCCAGCAGCACCATGTCGATCTTATTGTGCTCGCACGCTACATGCAGATCCTTACGCCCGAATTTGTGTCTCACTTTCCGAACCGCATCATCAACATCCACCACAGCTTTCTGCCTGCATTCGCCGGTGCAAAACCATACCATCAGGCCCATCGGCGAGGTGTGAAGCTCATCGGTGCAACCTGCCATTTCGTGACCGATGACCTCGATGCCGGACCCATTATTGAGCAGGCGACCGCTCGTGTCGGACACAGGGATACCCTGGCTGACCTGATTCGGAAGGGAAAGGATCTCGAGCGATCTGCACTCATGACCGGGTTGCAACTCCAGCTTGAAGACCGAATCATCGTTCATGGCAATCGCACCGTCGTCTTTGAGTGAATGGAGGTCGCACTGTCAACTCGTTTGCGTATTCCGTCGCCCATGCAGCCTGAAGGGCGTCCGTCCCCGATAAATGTCGGTGACGCTTTACAATCGACCGGCCATCGCGATCCGGAATACCAGCATGCGCACAAAAACTGTCACGCACCCCACAAAAACCCTCATCGTCCCATGCGTTGACCCTCAGGGTTCCTGTTTGCATAATGACGCACCTGTATCGCCCTGAAGGAACGGTAGCGGGCGGATCGACCTGGAAGTGTGCCCCGGAAGCTGTCAAAGGAAGCTGTATACTCGGAAGCTGTCTACCTGGAGGCTGTTTACTCGCAAGTTGTATACTCGGAATCCCTGGAGCCCCAGTTTTGTCGCACTGGTCTGCACAACTTAGCTCGCAACAGCATGGTGACGCAAGCATGAGGAGGGTTGCGGTCCTGAGGGTGCTGGCGTCTCGTGTGCTGGCGTCTCGTGTGCTGGCGTCTCGTGTGCAGGCGTCCCGTGTGCTGGCGTTGATGGTTCTGGTGTCGCTGCTTCTGGTGTCCGGGGTTGTGGGTTGCGCGGACGGAGCGTTCAACTGGACAGCACTTTTCCCTTCCGATTCGGGCAGCACGATCGACGATACGGCGTTTGTCGATCGCATGAGTTCCTCAGTTGCCTACACAGATTCCATCGCCGAAGTCGCCTACTTTGATGGCATGCGTCGCCTGCGCGTCCGTGGGTATGGGCTTGTGGCAGGTCTGGGTGATCAGGGTTCCGAGCAGTGTCCGCCGCACATCAATAAGAGACTGATACAGGAGTTGTACAAGCGACCCGAGTTTACCAGGCGTTCTAATATTGATGTGACGCCGCAGCAGCTTATCTCTGAAAAAGACACGGCTGTCGTGTCTGTCGAGGGTGAGATACCCGCAGCAGCCATCGCTGGCGGGCGGTTCGATCTGATGGTCCGGGCAGTGCCAGGAGACCAGACCTTGTCGCTCGAAGGTGGCTGGTTGTATCCCTGCGAGTTGACGATTTATCGATCCATTGGCGGCGGTGCGTGGATACCCGGAAAGAAGGTGGCAGAAGCGTCTGGACCCGTGTTCATGAACCCCTTCGGGCGCGGGGAGGATGCTGCTACCAGAGTCAACCTGCGCGAAGGCATCGTCATTGGTGGGGGAACGGCGGGCGAGGATAGACGTGTCCGGTTGATTCTGACGGTCCCTTCTTATCAGCGGGCCACCGCCATCGCCCGACGACTCAACGCACGCTTCGCCGACCGCGAAAAACCCATCGCTGACGCACTTTCGCCGACTGAAATACGCGTTCGCGTTCCGAGGTCCTTCCAGCACGATCCGAGGCGATTCCTCGCAGTTGCACAACATGTATACCTCCCCAGGTACAGCGGTTTCATGCCCCAGCGGATCCAGGAACTGGCGAGAGAATTTGTGCAGCATGACGCGCCACATGAAGATATTGCCCTCGCCTGGGAGGCTGCTGGGCGAACCGCTCTGCCAACTGTTCAGGGGTTTTATACGCATGCAAAGTCGGCTTGCAGCTTTTATTCTGCACGTGCGGGTCTGTATCTCGGGGACGAAGCAGCCGTCGAAGTTATCGCGTCGCATCTTGCGAACCCCAAAAGCAAGTTTCGAATGCAAGCCATCCAGGCGCTCTCGGGGGCGAGGCTTTCCTTTCGTGCAGCAGGTCCGATTCGAGACGCGCTCGACGATGACGATATCCGCATTCGCATCGCTGCTTACCACGGATTGCTGGATCGTGATGACCCCTCCATTGTGTCCATCCCGGTCGGCGACAATGGGTTTATGCTCGACGTGGTTCCTTCGCGAGGTGAAAATCTGGTTTACGCTACGAGGCACGAATACCGCCGGATTGCGCTGATAGGGGATCATATCTCAGCCCGTCCGCCAATTTTCTACACCTTGCCAAACAACGCACTGACGGTTGACGCTGAACCGAACGATGAATACCTGACGCTGATCCGAAAATCGAAATTTCTCGGGGTCTCTTCACCGAGGATCAAGTCCGACCTCCGCCTCCAGAAGCTGATCGCGTTGCTGGGTTCCGAACCACCCAGAGCGAGCAATGCGATCATTTCCGGGCTTGGCATGGGATATTCCGATATTATTCTGCTCATGTCTGAGTTGTGCAAAACAGGTGGTATCAATGCGAGTTTTATGCTCGAAAAACCCGATCAGACGTTCCTGCCCTCTCTGTTGTCCAAACCGGGGCGGCCTGAAACGTCTGATCTATGATAGAGAGATGTCAATTGGGGTCGTTTTAGACCAGGCAAACATAGAGGACCATTTGTACGATGATAGAAACAATGGAAAAAGATACGTTTCCGATGAGATGGTTGTCGTGGTCAGTGGCATTGATGCTGACCGTGAACCTTGCAGCAGTCATGGCTCAGGATGCCGGACCTGATACCACGCAGCAGTCTGAGGCGGTCAGCGCCGCCGACAGCGAGCCGGAGGTGTCAGAAGCATCCGGTTTTCAGGTCGAATTTGAAACCCCGCGCAAGATTACCGATGCCTGGCGCAAATTCGGAAATCTTAAGCTGTGGGAGGATGGTCTCAGCGAAATGTCCTATTTCGATGCGACCTGCGACATCTACGGAAAAAAACGAAGCTACACCCGCGTCCACCTGTTTAACAGGCAGACCATGGATGAAAAACAGTGGATCAAATCCGACGATAACACAAAAAACCCCATTCCGGTCTTCAAGCTTGTCATCGCAGAGGAAGTCCCCACAGACAATTACAACTACCGGTTTCTCACCACTGCTTTTGTCACCAAGCCCGACCTTGCACCCTTCAAAGTCTCGATCACCAGTCAGGAATGGTGCGGAAATACGTTCAAATCCCTGCTCTGGACACGCTACAAGCAGTTCAAGCCCGATGACTGGGCGGTCGACGTCTGCTCCTATTCATACTTCCCCGGCGAGGGTGATCGCTGGTGGCCGCTCCGTGGACATGTCGATGCGTACGAATTTCTCTTCATTTTCGCGCGCTCCGTCGTTGCTTCCGGTGGCGAGGAGCGCCCCATGCACCTCGTTCGCTCGCTACGATCCAACAAACTCGCCACGCCGGAATATGCCCACGCACTCCTGAAAACCAAAGGAAAACCGCGAAAAATCACCGTTCCTTATGGGACGTTCGAAGCACAACGGGTTGTGCTACAATGGGACGAGTCGCCAGCCTGGTTCGATGTCGAAACCAAAGCTCCATACCGCCTGCTGGCATTCAAGGCGGACGACGTACAGGCCAAGCTCCGTTTCGTCGAGCGGGGTGCCTATTGGGACCCCGCATTCAAGAGTGGGTTTTATAAACCTGGGCAGGCACCGTAGTTGAATGCCATACTGGTGGTACTCAAAAGCAACATCGCATGACAGAAGAATATGACACGGAAGCATGACACGGAAACATGACACGACAAGAGGCGAACAGAACGCGCCGATGACAGAGAAAACAAGACACCCATAGGGCTGGAGACTCCAATGTCCAAGAAAACCGCCGATTCGGCGACGTCAAAATCCGCCGCCGATCAACAAGGCGATATTGAAGTATCCGTGGTCATGCCCTGCCTCAATGAGGCGGAAACGCTGGAAATCTGCATCCAGAAGGCGGCTGGCTGCCTGAAGAAAAACAACGTCCGCAGCGAAATTGTCATTGCCGATAACGGTTCGACGGACGGTTCTCAGGATATCGCCACGCGCAACGGTGCAAGGGTCGTCCCTGTGGAACGGAAGGGGTACGGTGCTGCGCTGCAAGGTGGATTCGACGCTGCTTATGGCAAATTTATGCTCATGGGCGATGCCGACGATTCTTACGATTTCGAGAATCTCATGCCGTTCATCGAAGGCTTGCGGAATGGTCATGATGTTGTGATGGGCAATCGATTCAAGGGTGGCGTCGCACCGGGCGCCATGCCCGCGCTGCATCGCTACATCGGAAACCCGATCCTCACGACCGTTCTGAACGTATTTTTCCGGTCCGGAATCGGCGATGCACACTGCGGTCTGCGAGGGATCACCAAGGAGGCATATCAGCGCCTGAACCTCCAGACCACGGGCATGGAATTCGCCAGCGAAATGGTCGTAAAAGCCTCCACACGGAAGCTCAATATGACCGAGGTCGCCACCACGCTGCGCCCCGACGGCCGGTCACGCGCACCGCACCTTCGCAGTTTCCGCGACGGATGGCGTCACCTTCGTTTCATGATGCTGCTTGCACCAAACTGGGCGCTGATGATCCCCGGCGTCGCGATGGCGACTCTGGGGACGCTGCTGCTGCTGATCCTGTGGGCAGGTCCGGTAAAATTGGGCGGTGCCGAGCTTGATGTACACACCATGCTGGTCGCCTCATCTCTCATCATTGTGGGTTACCAGGCATTTCTCACCGGCGTCGCTGCACGCATATACGCACTCACTGAGGAGATAGGTCCGCCCTCCAGCATGCTTCAAAACCTCTTCGGGAGCATCAACCTTGAAAGAGGGCTGATTGGTGGGGCGTTGCTGGGCGTCCTGGGGTTATGTTTTATCGGGTCCGTTTTCCTCGGGTGGGCGAAGGATTCATACGGACCACTGGATGTGACACAGACGATGAGGCCTATGGTCGTTGGTGTGACGCTGCTGGCTGTTGGCGGTCAGACGATGTTGATGTCCTTCTTCTACAGCATGCTCGGAATTGAGAAAACCCGATAAGAAGGCGGCTTTGATACAGGAATGAGTTCCGAATATGCGAAAGCTCGTTGGCGCTGTCCATGGACGTCTGGTATTCGGGCGGCGCATCCGAGCCATTGCGGATTTCATCGCGAGTGGGCTTGAAACCGGCGACAGGGTACTCGATATAGGCTGTGGGAGTGGCGATCTGGCGTGGCTGCTCATGCAGAAAGTGGCCGACACACAATTTACCGGTGTCGATGTGCTCGTCCGTCCCGACACGCGTATCCCCGTCGCGCCCTATGACGGTCGCACGCTCCCATTCGACGACCGCTCCTTTAACGCCGTCATCCTCGTCGATGTTCTCCACCATGCCGACGACGCCCTGGCAGTTGTCCGTGAAGCGTCACGCGTCGCCCGGCGTTGTGTCATCATTAAAGACCACGTCCGCACAGGGTATCTCGCCCATAAAACCCTCGCGTTGATGGATTGGGTTGGAAACGCACCCCATGGTGTCTCCTGCACATACGAGTACTTCTCACTGCCCCAGTGGAACGAGATGTTCTCAGACGCAGGCCTGACACCTGTCCGAAGCACACGCAGGATCGGGCTGTATCCGTTCCCGGCGAATCTGGTCTTCGAGCGGGATTATCACATCGGTATTGTGCTGGAACCTGCGAAATAGCATTCAATCTGCCTGACCTCAGGTGCTCAATACGCATGGCGTCAGACGCTCATTTTGCGTTCTCGCCAGGATGCAAAGGACAGAGCAGTCAGCATGGCCATGATCGGTTCGGCAGGCAACCGGTACCGAGGGACAGCCACCACACTCATCGCTCCACCCGCCAGAACCGCCCCAACACACAGAAACAGCAACCACGCGATCCACCGATATTTCCCGCGAAACAGATGCGGCAACGCCATGAATGTCCCACACCAGAGGACACCGGTCAGCATCAGGTGCAATCCGGCGTGAACGATCGTGACGATTCCCCACGAGGCCATCACCTTCTTCACCTTGTCGACAACCCCACCCTTCCCATGCCAGATTCCCCCCCCGCTACGCTGAGCGACAAGCGTGGGAATGCTCCAGCGGTCGGGCATGATGGCGGTCGCAATCAGTCCCTGCAACTGGTGGCGAAGCTGTATCCACGGGTGTTTCAACACATACGCTTTCGCCGACTGTTTCTTGGCTTCCAGTTGCTCAGCCAGGGTCGCGTTCTCCGGAAGCGTTTCCAGCACGCGTTCCTCGCGCATGCGTATCGCCTGCCGAAATTCGTCAGCCTCACCCCGCCGCACCATGATCTTGGCAGCGCTGTGATCGAACAGAAGAAAACTCTGCGTATTGGGCGTGAAGACACCGAACCAGCGATATGTCATCCACGACGAGGTCATCCAGCCGCCAACCATGATGAGAACGAAGCAGATCGAAGTGCCAAGCCGCCGGGACCACGACACGCTCCATCCAAGAATCCACAACACGACCGCCGGTGCAAACACGATGGTCGATGTCCGGGTCCAGAACGCCAGCACCAGCATACAGGCGGCAACAAGCGCAATCAGCGACGATCCACGCTGGCGTGCAGCAAGCATAAGATTGAGCGATATGAGCGCCATCGTGATGGCTGGCGTCTCGGTGAGGTTCAGGCAGCTTTGCCCTACAAACGCAGGGTCGAACGCCCACAAAGCATCTGCAAATGTCGCCCAGCCAACGCTCAGAAACTGTCTCGCCAGTCGAAAGGTCAACCAGATGCTCAGCATGGCGAACGCCACACTGGTCAACTGTGCTACCAGCGGGTGCGGACCTGTGATGCGAAATATACTGCCAACGATGAGTGGCCAACCGCGATCGCGATTGTGCGGTCCGTCCTTCAGTCGCTCGAACCCTTCAGACGAAAGCTCAGCCATCTCATAGTAACTGGCTGCATCACTCCACATCGCCGGGTGGAGATCGTTCTCATGGGTTACAGTATGACTGATGGCGACGAGGACCAGGCGGAGGAGCAACGCCAGCCCGAAGAGAATCCAGAAGCACCGATGACCGTCCATCATCATGGTTGTGGGCTACCGTGCGTTT
>JAJRYY010000010.1 GCA_024275565.1 Planctomycetota bacterium | reverse complement strand
CATCGGATTGAAACCGATACTCATCGGCTTGATGCCGATCATTCGGCTTCTGGAATCACCTGGAGGCGTGCTTGTGTACAACGATTATTTCGGGCTTCGTGAATCGCCGTTCAACATCACGCCAAATCCCCGCTATCTATACCTGACGGACACGTATCGATCCGCGCTCGAGCATCTGGAGTATGGGGTTCGGCAGCGGAAGGGATTTGTGGTGCTCACGGGGGATGTGGGGACGGGCAAGACCACGCTTTGCAGGGCGTTGATGGAGCGGCTGGAGGATCGGTTTTCGACGGCATTGATTTTGAATCCGTCGCTTTCTGAGGCGCAGCTTTTGCGGGCGATTCTTCAGGAGTTTGCGGTCAGCGATGTGCGTGGTGACAAGCTCAGGCTGCGGGATCGGTTGAACGCGTTTCTGCTGGGTGAGGTGGGGTGTGATCGGGATGCGGTGTTGATTATTGACGAAGCGGAGCATTTGAGCATCGAGATGCTGGAGCAGGTGCGTCTGCTGAGCAATTTTGAGACGGATCGGCAAAAATTGCTGCAGATCGTGCTGGCGGGTCAGCCGGAGTTGTCGAAAAAATTGTCCGACCCGCGCATTCGGCAGTTGAGTCAGCGGATCATGGTCCGATATCACCTTGCGAGTCTGGCTTCTCAGGATACGCGCGGGTACATCGCGCATCGGTTGCAGATGGCAGGCGCGACGGGGCGTCCGGAGTTTGATCGCGTGGCTGTCGGTCGGATCCATGAGCAGTCGCGGGGGATACCACGGGTGGTGAACGCGATCAGTGATTTGTCCTTGCTGGCTGCCTTTGCTGCACGGACGGATCGTGTGGTGGAGGAGCATGTGGAAAGCGCGGTGAAGGAATTGCAAGGGATCAGGACATGAGTGTGATCAGTGACGCGTTGCGTCATGCTGAACCATCGGAGAAGCCATTGACGGGTGACCGTGAGGTCGTTCCGGCTGACGATCGTGAAGTCGTCCTGGCGTCGGATGGATTCCGACGTGGTTCAACACTGGGTGATGCGCTGGCGATGGGTTCTCGTTCTGACGTGTCGTCCGGTCCTGGTGAGGTTGAGCGAAGTGGACAGGTCAGGGTTTCGGGTGCTGCGGTCCCCCTGTTTGAATGGTTGGCAGGCCTGGCGGTTCTGGTGGCGTTGTGTTCTGTGGCGATCATCGTGAAAGAAGGACGGGGAACAGGTGCTGTTGATGGTGGTATCGTTGAGTCGGTCGCTGTCACCAAGGCCGTTGAAGCTGCCGCAGGGGATGGGACGGTGGTATTGCAGGATGATGCAACTGGTGACGGGGTTTCGGTGGAGCGTGACCGGTGGGCGTTGATGCCAATCGATAACGTTGCTCCTTACGAGGTGGTGGAGGCGTATCAGTTATCGGGCGTGGTGCTTGGTATGGGTAAGTCACTGGCATTGATCAATGGGAGCATGCTTGGGGTGGGGGAGTCGATGGGTGGTGTGGAAGTGGTGGCCATTTATCCGGACCGAGTTCGTATGAGGCGTGATATTGAGGGTGAGCAAGCCCAGGAGTTTTTTATCCGGGTGCGTGGAAAGACAGGCAATGGGTCGGATCTGGAGAAAGATTGACGTCAGAAGACGTCAGAATATGTAAAGCGTGGTCATCGCCATGTGGTTTCTGACTGGTAAAGCCAGTGGCGATTACCGGACAGCGTAGATCCGTGTCGGATACTATGCAACTTTTCGTTGTGGATGTCCGACACTTAGAAGGCTGGTATGGATGGCTTGTGAGTACGGACGATAATACACGGAAGGCGTCGTTGCAGGATGTGTGCGCCGAATCTGTAACAAGTGAAGAGAACAGAGATAATGGACGTTAAATTCATCAACGCATTCACGAAGTCGATAACCAATGTCCTCAAAACGATGATGGAGCTTGATGTCAAGTTTGGCAAGCCGCATATCAAGCAGGCAGATGCCGAAAAACTTGATGTCTCGGCTGTGATTGGTTTATCGGGCGATGCATCCGGCGTGGTGGTTATTGCATTCCGCAAGGAGATCGCCGCTCGTGCGGCGTCCAGGTTTGCCGGTTTGGAGATGACGGTCGATCATGCAGATTTTGCCGATTCGCTGGGCGAGTTTGCCAACATGGTCGCCGGTGGTGCGAAGGCAGAGTTCCACGGTCTCGACGTCAGCATATCGCTACCGAGCGTGATCGTTGGTGACAACCATGAAGTGATCAAATCGAAGGTCCATCCGGCGCTGGTCATTCCATGCACAGCGGAATTTGGATCATTTGTTGTCGAAATATGTATGGAAGTCCGAAAGCCGGCCACCGTAGGAGCCTAAGTCAATGAAGATTTTGCTTGTCGATGACTCGAGAACGATTCGCAATATTCAGAAGAACATATTCGCAAAGTTGGGGCACGAAACCATCGTGGAAGCCGCCGACGGCGTCGAGGGTCTCAAGCAGGTGGAGGCGGAGTCGCCCGAACTGATCATACTGGACTGGAACATGCCCAATATGGATGGGATCACGTTTCTGAAAACGCTTCGGGCACAGGGCAATAAGACGCCTGTCATCATGTGCACAACTGAGTCAGAGAAGTCACGCGTCATCCAGGCGATCCAGGCGGGGGCGAGCAATTATGTAGTGAAGCCGTTTTCGACCGAGACGATGGCGGAGAAGATCAATCAGACCATCAAAAAAGTGACAGCGGGATAGGGCAGGCGGGATAGGACTATCTGCGTACGCTGCGTTGTTTTTTCAAACCTGATCGCGACATCTGATCGGGCCGAATACTGAGATACACGAACAGGACCGCGAAGCTCGCGGTCCTGTTTTTCATTGACACAACCCCTTGTAGTTGAGTTGGATAGCATGCTGGGATACCATGGTGGGCGAAGTTTGGGTCACTGGAACACTATGGTTTACAGGAGCGCATCCGATGCTCGGCATATTACCCTTATTCGCGATGGTGGCGTTCGGGCAGGTCACTCCTGCACCCCAGGTTGCCGCAGAGGCTCAAGTTTCCGCACAGGCTAAGGGTGTCAGGCAGGCTGAGGAAATCAGGCAGGCTGAGGAAGTCAGGCAGGTTGAAGATCCATACTTGTGGCTGGAAGATGTGGGAGGCAGCAAAGCCCTCGACTGGGCACGGGCGCAGAACAAGAAGAGCTTGACGAAGCTCGAGAACCTGGCTGACTACAAACCCATTCACGACAGTATTCTGAAGATTCTGGATTCAAAAGACCGCATTCCCTATGTATCGATGCGGAAGGAGCATTTGTATAATTTCTGGCAGGATGCAGCCCATGTCCGTGGGATTCTGCGTCGGACCACGCTGGACGAATACAAAAAGAAAAACCCTCAGTGGGAAACCGTGCTCGACGTGGATGCCCTGGCTGCCGCTGAGAATGAGAACTGGGTTTACAAGGGGTCTTTCTTCCTCTACCCGACTTACGATCGATGTATGGTTTCCCTGTCGCGCGGGGGGGCTGATGCGACTGTCCAGCGTGAATTTGACGTGATCACCAAGTCCTTCGTCAAGGACGGTTTCGTTCTTCCAGAGGCCAAGAGCAGTATCAGCTGGATAGATCGGGATCACCTTTACGTCGGGACGGACTTTGGCGACGGATCGCTGACCGATTCCGGTTACCCTCGGACTGCCCGGTTGTGGACACGCGGTACTGCTCTCAAGGATGCACCGCAGATTTTTGAAGGTGTCAAGACCGACGTCAGTGCCGGCGTATACACGTCACACACCCCTGAAGGCAGTTTCGACTTCGCCAGTCGCACAATCACCTTCTACACCAGCGAGCTGTACTACCTCCTGGACGGCAGGAAAATCAAGATTGACATTCCGGAAGATGCCAATTTCCAGGGTATATTCAAGAAGCAGATGCTGGTCCGTCTTAAGAGTGACTGGACGGTCGGTGGTAAGACTTATCCTGTCGGGGGACTGATCGCGATAGACTTTGAGAAATTCCTGGCGGGCGATCGAGGATTTGAGACGTTGTTTACGCCCTCCGAGCGGGTCTCGCTCAGCAGTGTGACGATGATCAAAAATCGCATCCTGGTCAATACGCTGGATAACGTAGCAAGCGTGCTGCATGCCTATAGCTTCGAGAACGGTCACTGGAAGCATCATTCGACGGAGGCTCCCTCGCTTGGTTCAATTTACACGTTTGGCAGCAGGGACTCAGATACATACTTCGTGAACTATACGGGCTACCTCCATCCCAGCACGCTGTACCTGGCTGATGCGGGCGTTGCCAGGATGACGAAAATCAAGGAATTGCCGCACTACTTTGATGCAACACCTTACCTGGTGAAGCGTCACGAAGCGCGTTCCAAGGACGGGACCATGGTTCCATATTTTGTCGTTCGGAGTAAGACCCTCAAGTACGACAGCAGCAACCCGACCATCCTGTACGGATATGGCGGGTTCCAGGTGTCCCTTGCTCCGAGGTACTCCGGTTCGATTGGTGCGGGCTGGCTGGAGCATGGTGGCGTGTATGTGGTCGCCAACATTCGCGGTGGGGGAGAATTCGGCCCGAAATGGCATCAGGCTGCCTTGAAGAAGAACCGCCACAAAGCCTACGAGGACTTCATCGCAGTGGCAGAGGACCTGGTGGCGAAGAAGATCACGTCACCGCGACATCTCGGAATTCGGGGTGGCAGCAATGGCGGACTGCTGGTCGGTGCCGTGTTCACACAACGCCCCGAACTGTTCAATGCCGTGGTCTGCAGCGTACCCCTGCTGGATATGCAGCGTTATCACAAGCTGCTGGCGGGTGCGAGCTGGATGGGGGAATACGGAAACCCGGACGATCCGGACATGTGGGATTACATCAGAACCTACTCTCCCTACCACAATGTCCACAGCGACCGGCGCTATCCGAAGGTATTCTTCCACACATCGACGCGCGACGACCGCGTGCATCCTGGTCATGCCCGGAAGATGGTTGCCAAGATGATGGGGATGGGGCACCCGGTCTATTATTACGAGAACATCGAGGGCGGACACGGTGGCGCTGCCAACAACAGGCAACGGGCACACGTCAGCGCGCTGGCCTATGCCTACCTTCTCGACCAGTTGCGATAGCGCTACAACGCGGGGATCCAGTCCGCAACAGTCAGGCATATACCCCGACCACGCGTATATCTCAACCACGCATATACCCGGTAGTCATGCATACATCCGAATATTGATTCCATGCCCACCAAGCCATCATCACCCAGCAGGGTTGATAGCCAATGCTATAAAGGGATGTGTCGATACAAACGAGCGTTCCCTCATCGGGAACGAACGCTTCTTCAACAGGAACGAGCGATTCTTCAACATGCTGTCAGCACCCAGCACCGCCGCCTATGGACACCGCCGCCTGAGAACACCGCCGCCTATTAACGCTGCCGTCTATTCACGGGCTTGTCCTGTGGTGGCGTTGGCGCTGCGGGTGGGTCGGGGCTTCCGCCCGGATCTCCGCCATCGCCAACATCGGTGAGTCCCGAGGTGCCGAATGGATTTTGCAGGGTCCGGACGACTAGCCCATATCCGACCGGGGGACGTCCATTGCTATCACCACCACCAGCCGGCATGGCGACGTGCCAGACATACAGATCGAGTACCGGCTCACCGGTCATGAAATCCACCGAAGCAGCTGCTGTGGTTCCAGCATCGTTTGCTGCGTATTCGCGGACTTTGCGTACCGACTGTCCCTGGACAGCGGCAGAGACCTCCGTCGCACGGGTAAAGGGGTATTCCTGGTTGATCTGCAGCTCGACGATCGGGCGTTCAGGCGTCCCGACGTTTCGCTGGATGACTTGAATGATGTTCACATTGTAAGTGTCACCCGATTCAGGATGCACGAGCGTGGTGGCGACGCGTACAGGACCGTTTGCGTCGATCTGCTCGCCGTTCAGCGTGGTGACGAGCGGTTCTTCACCTAACGTGACGATACCAACATAAAGGGGCGTATCCCAGCCATCGATATCAATGACGATCACCGAGTCGGTGTCAGCCTGCACCGCACCGAGCTGCTGAGCCAACGCGGGAAGCGCGTCAGGTGGAACCACACCTCCGGCGTACGAGATGGCTGAGAATGTCGAAATGGTCGAGAATGCAAGCAGCAGTCCCGAGAAAACACGCATATGTCGCTTTGACAACATAATAACAAGCTCCTTCACTTTCATGATCCCAATCACTCTCTACTGTTGGCCGACTCGAACTCGCCTGTTGGCGCAGCCTTCACGATGTCCCAGAAATTGTGCTTCTTGAGGAATCGCCACTCCGCGTCATCCTGAAGATCCGCAAGAACACCTTTAGGCCACCGATTGGGGTCCGTCCCTTCACGCTCGACGAAGAGGGTCAGCAACTGCCTGGCCCACGCTTCATCAGCGAGATCGCTCGCAGCAGTCAACGCACCGCGAACCGTTCCCGCAAAATAGAAAGTATCCAGCGACTGCTGGTGAAGAAATCTTGAAAGGCGGAGGTATCGCATACGTCCCGAGGTCGCGACCTTGGACAGCCTCAGCGCGATCCCGCCTCCGTTGTTGAATATGATGCTCAGCGTTCGACGACGCGTATCGTCGCCAAATCCACCATTGAACGCCTGGACCGAACACGCCCGACGACCAAGCCTCACAACACGCAACGCCGTTTTAAGCTGGCGCCTCGAAGCAGAGGGCGAAGCATACACGCTCTTAAGAACATACATGATGCTCATCGGACCGTAAGGATTCCGCTTCGGATGAACCACGCTCCGGAACACGTCGCCGAGCAGAAGATCAAGCTCAGAACGTTGTGTCTCGGATTCAATCGTCAGCAGCACAGTGTCCGTCTGCTGCTGCAGCGAAACAGCGTGAGTGTGCTCACGCTGACTGATGCAAGGCAGGGCAGAAATATTGAACCCCACACTATACACCTCTTTATTCTTCATCGGACCGCCGAAACGACTCAGACGGGAGCGAAGCTCCTGACACTTATTGAGTATCTCGTAGCCACGCTGAAGATTAATATCGCCGACTCGGGCGTTCTTCAATCGCGACAGCTCCGCACCGTCGATGCAAAGATATTGCGCAACGGCACGGTTGGATCGAATCCCAAACTCTCTGAATTGTCCAAGGTATTCATTGAGCTGGTTGGAAAGATCATCAAACTTCTCTGTAATGCTGTTTCCAGCAAGACTACTGTTTCCAGCAAGACTGCTGTTCCCAGCAAGGCCGCTGTCAGCGAAGTTTGACGTGCGAGTGTCAAGGGTGGTCATCGCACTTCTCCAGTTTACCGACGACGTGGTCTACTTCGGCGATGCAGAATTTGCACACTGGCCGAGGATATGGACCTGTCGTCCAGAAATAAATGATTACACGCTACGCTCCAGTCTAATCGAAGCCCAATCGCGGCGTCGAGAAAAAAATCCCCTCGGTGGCACCATTTCTCCTCAATTGAAGAATCGGCACAATGACGTGCATATGGCCACAAAGTGACACTTTATTTATTGCCCGCGTCGTGGCAGTCGACCGGATATCGTCGCCGAAAGCATCCAATACCGGTTTTTTCGGAACAGATGCCACTTTTCGGAACAGACGCTACAAGGTGCGATAAAATTATATGCACACAAAAAGGCCAAAGTCTACCCTGCTCCTGCAGTTTCGCCCGCCGCAAACGTGCTTTGTAGAAAAACAGTGGTCCACCAGTAAGCACGTGGAAGGGTCGATAAAACAGGTCAGGTTCGAAATTTTCACTCAGATCGAATCTGGCAGACACCGTCGACGGTGCTGATAATGATAGAAAAGCACCGTTTTGGAGCAATCAAAGCCGTTTTATAGGACGATTTACGCTTGTAGCGGGTGTATACAGGCGATAGCGTAGCGGTTAGCAAAACGGAACCAACCCGAAACACCAGCATAAACAGGGCGGATCTGCTAACGAAACGACAATAACGAACAACAAAAAATAACGAACATCAAATAACGAACGACGAACTGACATCACCACAGAACATGTAAACGTTGGAGCGACAAGCGAGATGAGGCCTATCGACGAACTGTGCATCAATACGATTCGGACACTGAGCATTGACGGCGTACAAGCAGCCAACAGCGGGCATCCCTGAGCCCCCATGGGGATGGCGCCCGTCATGCACGTCCTCTGGGATCGCTTCATGCACCACGACCCCGCAGACCCTGCCTACGCGAATCGGGACCGGTTCGTGCTCTCGATGGGGCATGCGTCGATGCTGCTGTACAGCACACTCCATCTGACAGGATATGACATTTCGCTGGACGATCTCAAAAAATTCCGCCAACTGGGCGCAAAATGTGCCGGTCACCCGGAAAATACACTGGCGCCGGGCGTGGAGACCACGACCGGTCCGCTTGGGCAGGGAACCGCAAACAGCGTCGGCATAGCCATTGCGGAGAAGTGGTTGGCCTCCCATTTCAACCGCGAAGATTTCCCGCTCTTTGATTACACAACCTACGCCTTCTGTGGTGATGGCGATTTCATGGAGGGGTTGTCCAGTGAGGCAGCCTCGCTCGCAGGACACCTCGGGCTGAACAACCTCGTATGGTTCTACGACAGCAACCGCATCAGCATCGACGGCAGCACGGAGATCACATTCACAGAGAACGTCGCCGCCCGTTTCCAGGCGTATGGATGGTTCGTGCAGACCGTTCGGGACGTCCAGAATCTCGATGAGCTTCACGCCGCCATTGAGGCCGCCAAAGCAGAGCCGGATCGTCCGTCGCTGATTGTGACGGAAACTCAGATTGGGTTCGGAAGTCCGAATCGAGCGGGGACGAGCAAAGCCCACGGCGAACCGCTGGGCGAAGAAGAAGTCCGCCTCGCCAAGGAAGCCTATGGCTGGGATCCCGATAAGAAATTCTTCGTACCCGACGAGGTTCGCGCGCACATGACGACGCGATCGAAGGCACGAGGCGCCGAGGCAAGTCAGGCGTGGAATGCAATGTTCGACCTGTACACAAAGGCACATCCCGATCTGGCGAAACAATGGCGGCAGATGGTCGCGGGTGAACTGCCAGCCGGCTGGGATTCCGGGATTCCGACGTTTGAAGCCGATCCGAAGGGTGTCGCAACCCGTGCATCGAGCGGGAAGGTTCTGGACGCGATCGCGACGGGTCTACCGTGGATGATGGGCGGTTCTGCGGATCTGGTCGCATCCACGAAAACGAAGGTCCCCGATGGCGGAGCATTCCAGAAGGAGACGCCAGGTGGTCGGAACATCATGTTCGGCGTCCGCGAACACGCGATGGCTGGGATCATGAATGGCCTCGCCCTCTCGCATATTCGACCGTTCGGATCGAGCTTTCTGACCTTCACAGACTACTGTCGTCCGTCCATTCGATTGGCTGCCCTGTCGGAACTACCCTGCATTTTCGTCTTCACGCACGACAGCATCGCCCTGGGCGAGGACGGCCCGACGCATCAGCCCATCGAGCATGTATCGTCCTTGCGTGCAATGCCGGACCTCGACGTGATCCGTCCGTGCGATGCGAACGAGGTGGTGGAATCCTGGAAATACATCATGCCCCTGACCGATCGCCCGGTACTGCTCGCCCTGACGCGTCAGGGATTACCAACGCTCGATCGATCATCAAAATACGCAAGTGCCAAGGGCGTGTCACGCGGAGCTTATGTCCTCTTGGAGTGCAAGGGGACGCCGGACGTCATTCTGATGGGCTCGGGGTCGGAAGTGCATCTGTGTCTCGGAGCAGCCGAGCAACTCACCGCCGATGGCCTGAAGGTCCGCGTGGTCAGCATGCCATGCTGGGAGCAGTTCGAGCGGCAGGATCAAGCCTATCGCGACGAAGTTCTTCCACCGAGCGTCCGTGCAAGGGTCTCGGTTGAAGCGGGCGTGACGCTGGGTTGGGGGCGGTATGTCGGTCTCGACGGCGTTTCGATCGGGATCGATCATTACGGTGCATCCGGACCAGCCTCCGAGGTACTGAAGAAATTCGGATTTACAGTCGAGAACGTGGTGTCAGCAGCCAGGGGCGTCGCGGGCAAAAAGAAGTCATCAGCTGGGTCGGCGAAAAACCGCCAGCCAGTGACGAATAGTGCCTGACATACTGTACGTAGGGTCCGCTGTGCGGACAATCGAACGGGAACATCGTTCGATATACCCAGAGCAAGATGGTATCGGATGTCGTTGATACCGGGCGATGAGTATACCCGGGTGATGAGTATAACCGGGTGCCGAGTATAACCGGGTGCTGAGTATAAACGGGTGCCACTGGCGGCTTGTCCGCCAGTGTGTTTGCGACGGCACTGGCGGACAAGCCGTCAGTGGCACCCATCATTTAGGGTGGCACCCATCACTTGGAGTGGACCGCAGCATTCCAGGGTGGGCCAGAGCATTCGATGCTTGGCAGAGCAAATAATTGAGGATGTATTGTGAAAATAGCGATTTCGGCGGACCATCGTGGCGTGGAGTTGAGCGAAGTGGTTGTGACATACCTCCAGTCGCGTGGCGATGAAGTGGTCGATCTCCGACCAGCCGAGGTCGATCCTGCAGACGATTATCCGGACCGTGCGAAATCGGTGTGCGACGCGGTGCGCGAGGGGTTGGCTGACAAGGGCATCGTCATCTGCGGCAGCGGCGTGGGAGCATGCATCGCCGCCAACAAGATGCGAGGCATTCGAGCAGCCATTTGCCACGATACATACAGCGCTCATCAGGGCGTCGAGCATGATAACATGAATGTACTCTGTCTTGGTTCGATGATCGTGGGTCGCGAGGTGGCGATGGAGATTGTCCAGGCCTTCGCAGATGCGTCCTTCACGGGCGAGGAGCGACACGTACGCCGGTTAAACAAGCTTCTGGCGATCGAAGACAATGGTTGACGTAACGGCGGGCTACGGCGGCTGGAACCCGCCCTACACATGGTTAGGAGAAACAGGAACATGAATGCACGACTGGAAGCCATCAACAAACTGGGGCAGTCGATCTGGTGTGACACGATCAGTCGAAAATTGATCGATTCGGGCGATCTGCAAAAATTGATCGATGACGGCGTCGTGGGGATGACCTCCAACCCGACGATCTTCCACCAGGCAATCTCAAGCGGCAACGACTACGACCAGAAGATCGAAGCCCTCATCGCCGAGGGCAAAAACGCAGACCAGGTCTATGAAGAGCTGACCATCGCAGACATCGCCGACGCAGCCGATTTATTGAAACCTGTCTACGATCGCACAGACGGTCTGGACGGATATATCAGTCTCGAAGTCAACCCCCACCTCGCAAACGACACAGAAGGTACGATCAAGGAAGCCCGCCACCTCTTCTCCCGCCTGGACCGCAAAAACGTCCTCATCAAGGTTCCCGCCACCGACGCCGGCATCCCCGTCATCGAAGCACTCATCGGCGGCGGTATCAATGTAAACGTAACCCTGATCTTCTCGCTCGAAATGCACAAAAAGGTCATGGAAGCCTACATCAAAGGCGTAGAAGCCTTCGCAGCTTCCGGCGGAGATGTCTCGAAAGTCGCATCGGTCGCGTCATTTTTCGTCAGTCGCGTAGATGCACTCGTGGACAAGAAAATACAGGAAAAAATCGACGCAGGCGATACATCCCTCACACCAACCCTCGGCAAAGCGGCTGTGGGAAATGCAAAAATGGCCTACGAGCTATACAGATCCGTCTTCCATGGCGACCGTTTTGCAGCCATGCGATCCAAAGGTGCGTGCGTGCAGAGACCGCTCTGGGCAAGTACAAGCACGAAGAACCCTGCCTACCCGGACACTGCCTACGTCGATCCATTGATCGGTCCTGAAACGGTCAACACGCTTCCACTCAACACGCTGGAAGCCGTCATGGATCACGGTGCAACCAGGGACGATATCGTAAACGATCTGCAAGCCTACAAAGATGCAATCGCAAAAATCCAAGCCGCCGGAATCAGCATGGACGCCTGTACGGACGAGCTTCTGAAGGACGGCGTACGGAAATTCGCGGAGTCGTTTGACGCATTGATGGCAGATATTCGCAAGAAAATGGCAGCCATGCAGACAGCGTAAAATGCATCAGCATGGAACACAGGTCGCCTGAAAATGAGACAGGGAGAACAGTGAGATGGAACTGGGACTGATCGGACTTGGCAAGATGGGCGGAAACATGACCCGCCGCTGGATTCAGGGTGGCCACAGAGTCGTCGTAACGGACCTGCAAGCTGATGTCCTCGAGGAGATGAAGGGCGTCGGAGCTGAACCCGTGAAGGATGTCGCTTCGCTGGTACAATCGCTCTCAGCCCCACGCGCGGTATGGTTGATGCTCCCCTCAGGCGACGTGACCGAAAAAATGGTCCACACCGTGGCAGCCGCAATGTCACCGGGAGACGTCATCATCGACGGTGGAAACACGTTCTACAAAGACGATGTCCGTCGAGCGGGCATCCTCAAGGAAAAGGGCATCCACTACATCGATCAGGGCACCAGCGGCGGCGTCTGGGGCTTGACAGAAGGCTACAGCCTCATGATCGGTGGCGACAAGGAAATCGTCGATCGTCTGCGCCCAGCTTTCGAAACCCTCGCACCCGGTGCGGAGAAGGGCTGGGGACACGTCGGACCCGTCGGTTCCGGACATTTCGTGAAAATGGTACACAACGGTATCGAATACGGCATGATGCAAGCCTACGCAGAGGGCTTCGAGATCATGAACGCCAAGAAGGAGTTCGGACTCGACCTGCACCAGGTCTCGGAAATCTGGCAACACGGCAGCGTAGTGCGATCCTGGTTGCTCGATCTCATCGCAAACGCCCTCGGAGACGATCCAGAGCTCTCCAACATCGAAGGATATGTCACCGATTCCGGAGAAGGGCGATGGACCGTCGCAGAAGCCATCGATCTCGACGTCCCCGCTCCGGTCATCACCGAATCCCTCTTCGCACGATTCCACAGTCGCCAGGACACAAGCTTCGGTGCCCAGTTGCTCTCTGCCATGCGAAACCAGTTCGGCGGCCACGCAATGAAAACAAAGTAAGGTAAATACCAGGCAAGGTGCGTCCCGGACGCACCACCGGATCAGCGTTACCTGTTTTATTGAGGCGGTGAAACCACCATGTCTGAACCAGCCACTATCGTAATCTTCGGCGCGTCGGGAGACTTAACCTCCCGCAAGTTGATCCCCGCACTTTTCGACAATTTCCGAAAAAAACGCCTCCCACTCGGAACCCGCATCGTCGGTTTCGCAAGGACCCCCATGTCCAACGACGAATTCCGCGACAAAATGTGCGTCAGTGCAAAGGAAGCGATGGGGCACCATTGCGAGGAAGGCGCCTGGTCCGAATTCGCCTCCATGATCTCATATTGCGCGGGAGATCTGAGCAATGCAGACGACTACGAAAAACTCGAAAAGCACCTGGCAGACTTCGAGGGCGAAAACCACGGACGACTCTACTACCTCGCAATTGCACCAAAACTGTATCCAAAAGCAGTCGAGCAGCTCGGCGCAGCAGGTATGGCCAGCGAAGACCAGGGATGGCGACGCGTCATTATCGAAAAACCGTTCGGAACCGACCTCGCCTCCGCCAAAGCCCTCAACGCAACCGTACACAGTGTCTTCGACGAGCAGCAGGTCTACCGCATCGATCACTACCTCGGCAAGGAAACCGTACAGAACCTCCTCGTCTTTCGCTTCGCCAATTCGATCTATGAACCGATCTGGAACCGCAACTATGTCGATCACGTCCAGATCACCGTCGGCGAAACCGTCACGGTCGGATCGAGGGCAGGATACTACGACAAGGCGGGCGTCCTGCGAGACATGTTCCAGAACCACATGCTGCAAGTCCTCACCCTCGTCGCCATGGAACCACCCTCGAAATTTGAAGCAAACGCTCTCCGCGACGAAAAAGTCAAGGTCTTGAACGCCATCCGCACACCCGCGCAGGATCTTGTCGAAGATTACTCCATCATCAGTCAGTACGCGGGCTATCACAACGAACCCGATGTCCCCGGCGATTCAACAACACCCACCTACGCTGCCGTCCGACTCGACATCGACAACTGGCGCTGGCGAGGCGTACCATTCTACCTCAGAAGCGGAAAGGGACTCGCAAAGAAAACCACCGAGGTCCAGATCCAGTTCCTCTGCCCACCCCACATGATGTTCGATGCGGACGACGACACAACGGTGGAGTGCAACAGGCTGACACTCACGATCCAGCCCGACGAAGGAATACACCTCGCATTCCAGACAAAAGTCCCCGACGCAGGCATGAAACTGAAACCATCGATCATGGACTTCCACTACTCAGATTCCTACGACACAGGCGCCATCCCCGATGCCTACGAGCGACTGCTACTCGACGCCATCCACGGAGACGCATCGCTCTTCATCCGCCGCGACGAAATCGAGATGGCATGGCAGATCATGGACCCCGTCATCGCAGGATGGGCCGCACGCGGAGACGCCTCCATCCCGATGTACAAGGTAGGATCATGGGGCCCCGTAGAGGCAGACACCTTCCTCAAACGGGAAGGAAGAAAATGGATCAACGACCAGGCACCATGGCAGCACGAACGACGCAAAACCTAGCGCAGGGTCCGCCGTACGAACCACAGACGAAGAATCGTACTTGTAGGGCCCGCCGTACGGACCATGAGATGAGCCATACATTCTGGCAAAAACCATGTAGGGCAGGCTATTCCCTGCCGCAAGCACCATTCGCACCTACAGGACACTACACCCACACCTCACACATGGAACGGCTCTGACCAATGCAGGATCAGCCCAGCAAAAAAAACGCCACCGCCGTCAACATCCGCATCGTTCCGTCAGCCAGGGACGTAGCACGCTCAGCCGCAAGACTGTTCACGGATGCTGCAATCGAAGCGATCAACACCCGAGGCCAATTCCACGTCGCCCTCGCTGGCGGATCAACACCGAAATTGCTCTATTCCATGCTCGCAACAGACGAATACAACATCCACTGGCCCAAGGTGCGCATCTACTTCGGCGACGAACGCTGCGTACCCCCGGACCACACCGACAGCAACTACCGAATGGCCTGCAAAGCACTCTTGAACCATGTAAAAATCTGTCCCGGCAGAATTTATCGTATCCCCGGAGAACCGGACCCAGCCAAAGCAGCCTATGCATATGACGCCACACTCCGCAAAAATTTCACCCAACCTGATGGCGTCCTCGACCTGGTCCTCCTCGGCATGGGCGATGATGGCCACACCGCCTCACTTTTCCCACATTCGACCGCCCTCTCCGTCACAGATCGCTGGTGCGTCGCAAACCATGTGGAATCTCAGCAGGTCTGGCGCGTCACCATGACCTACCCAATCCTCGTTTCCGCCCGAAAAATCGCCTTCCTGGTCGCAGGAAGCAACAAGGCAGACGCCGTAAACCGCGTCCTCACCGGCGAAGAACCGATCGAAACACTCCCAGCACGGGGAATCCTCACCGCCGCCGATCGATGCACCTGGCTGCTCGATCAGGCCTCAGCCGCATCGCTCCCGAAAAAAAATAAATAATTTTTCACCCCCAAAAACCCCATTTCCAGCCAAATAACCAACATCGCAGAATAATTCCCAGGCAAATCCCGCCAAAAAGTAGATCACCCTGTGTGTTATATAGGTGGACAAGGGGAACAAACCCACTCCCCCCCTCAATGCATGCCAGGGGAACTGAAGGCATGCAGGGGAACTGGGTTTCCCGCAGGTCGGACGCGGCAGCCCACCAAGGAGACTGGACATGTGCAACATAACCCAGATGACAGAGAATCTGGGAATCGTTCGCCCGGACCTGAGCGATCCAGGCAGACCAGGCATCCGCCTCGCGATCTGTGGAGGAACCCGGATGAACAGGCCACGAAACTGGCAACTTTGGCCCCATCCACCTCCACCGGGTGACCGACCCCCCGCAGGGCAGGAAGTTTCCCGGCAAGATGCCCTGCAACAGCCGAAACAGACGTGCCGATCAAGCGGGCCAACGAGCGAGCCGACGAGCGATTCCATCCGCTTGAATGGCCGTTTCAGGTCGTTTCAGCGCCGCAACACTGTTCGCTGTCACGTTAAAAGGCACATTACTACTTGCTTCCATCCGTTGGTTTAGGTAATCTGGGCGATAGTCTGGAGGGGCTTTAGGCGGGCATATCGCTGGTCGAATGCGCTTTGTGAGGTCGTGTTGGGTGCTTTCCGTGTTGCCCTGGTGGGTGTTGTCCCATCGGGCTGCGCGTGTTGTGTGCTCGGTCTGGTCTCCCGCTGAATTGCGCAAGTTGCCCCTTCTCTGATAAATGCCGCAGACTGATTGGGTCTGATAGTGTGGGTTTGTGTGCTAAGTAAACTGGTATCTGGGCGTTGAGCGAATCAACGAGATTTGATGAGGGGAATAGATGATGCGACGCAAGTACTCGGCTGTGGCGTTCTTCGCGACTGGCATGTGCTTTTTGGTTTCCATGGCATCCACGGTCACGGCGGCTCCGCTGGCGACCGAGCTTCAGAATCTGGGCTTTACCATCATCGATGACAGTGTGGGCGTCTCCGGGCTGGAGTCTTCCTATCACAACACCGATCTTGAGTTGCTGACGACGATGCCGACGCTGGGTCCGGCGCGCGTCGATTTTGGCGGGTCGATCGGTACGGTTCCATCCCCAGGGGGCGATATCGGGCGAATTTTCGATACCGGCGCCCTGGCATACAAGGTGATCGCTGGTGATCTCATTGTGGTCCTCGCATCAGGCATTGATCCCCAGGATTGGCCCGCACCGCCCGGATTCGATGGGACGGAGTTTGGTATCGGTGAATTGTTCATCACTGTTGATAACAATGGGACAGCCGAGCATTACGCATTGTTGAATAATCTCAACGGTGGAACAACTGTCGTTGGGCACGATGAGGGTGGTGGTACATATTTCGATGCTGCACAGAATCTTCGCCACGGTGGCGGTGCGACACTGGGGGTTGGTGAACTCGTACGCATTTCGCTCGAGACGGATATTCTCCGCACAGGGCTGAACAGTTCTTACCGTCGCCCCGACGCACCTCTCGGTCTTGACGAACGCGTGTTCATACAGGGCGGCGTTGGACAGGGTGTGGGTGTGGCAGCGTTCTCCACTTTGGTGGCGGATCAACCGCTGGGCGATGGAACCCCGGCGACGTGGTTTCTGACGGAGTGGACCGTACCACTGTCAGCCTTCGGTGGCACTGGTTCTCTGGACGTTGCATTTCACGCGGCCACCACCTGTGGAAACGATCAGGTCAATGGGACCGTCACATTGCTGACTGGCTGTGCGAATTGTGACGACGGCAATGTCTGTACGGACGATTCGTGCGACATCATCAATGATGTCTGCGTGAATACGAACAATGACATGAATGACCCTGATGATGGCGATCTGTGCAATGGCGTTGATACTTGTGTTGGCGGGTCGATCGTACCAGGGACGCCGGTGGTTTGCGATTCGGGGTTGCTGTGTGATCCGGTGACGGGTTCGTGTGTTGAGTGTATGTCGACGCAGGTGTGTCCTCCAGTAGATGTCGTGTTCGTGATGGATACGTCCGGGTCGATGAACGATGAAGGGGCTGCGTTATGTTCTGACATTGGTCAGGTGGTGACGGATCTGTCCGCCATGGGGGTTATGGTGAATCCGTCGTTTTTGGGGATCACGGTGAACCCTGCGGGAAATTTCCCCTGTCTGACGGACAATGTGCTGAATTTACTCGGTCCTGCCATACCTGGTACAGACACCTGCGTCTGGCCTGACGATCCGACGAACAACGAGGATGAGGCCTGGGGACCGGCTGCTGCGATCGTGGCTGACCGATTTTCCTGGACACCGGGTGCGGTTCGCATTGTGGTCACGCTCAGCGATGAGGGAGCGTGCAATGGTAACCCCTGCGATGACCCTGGGGCTGACCGCGATTCTGTCACCAATGCAATTGCGGTCGCGAATACGAACAATGTGACGGTTTCGACCATCGCCGCCAACGGGTCCGGGCCATGTGTCATAGGGCTTGCGAGCGATCTGGCTGCGGGGACAGGCGGAATCACATTCGAGTCTCAGGATCCTGCCGCGGATCTGGCGGGTGCGATCAACGCCATTATTCTTGACGCGTGTATGAAGTCGGACCAGTGTGACGACAGCGATCTCTGCACGGTGAATGATACCTGCACGGGTGGGATGTGTGACGGGACGCCAGTGACGTGTCCCGCCGGGGAAGCGTGTGATCCGCTCACGGGTATCTGTGTGACCACGGGTTGCACCACGGATGCAGATTGTACCGATCCGGGTCTGCCGTTTTGTGAAACAGGCAGTGGACAGTGCGTCGAATGCCTCCAGGTCTCTCATTGCGATGATGTAAATCCATGTACCGACGACGCATGCGTCGCCAATGCCTGTGCGAATGTCAACAACGACGCAAACGATCCTGACGATGGATTGTTCTGCAACGGCGTGGATACATGCGTGGCGGGGGCGGTTGTAACGGGTACGCCGCCGGATTGTGACGATGGAGTGGTCTGCACGGACGACAGTTGCGACGAAGTGGCTGATGCGTGTCTCAACGCTCCGAACGATGCGAACTGTGATGATGGGTTGTTCTGCAACGGTCCGGAAACCTGCGACGCTCTCAACGACTGTCAGCCAAGCACCGATCCCTGTACCGATCCGGGACTTCCGTTCTGCAAGGACGACACGGACGAGTGCGTCGAGTGTCTTGTGGATG
>JAJRYY010000122.1 GCA_024275565.1 Planctomycetota bacterium | reverse complement strand
CTTCCGGCTACCCTTGCGATTTGCTCCGATTCGTACGAAACTTTTCATGATACGGCTCCTTGTTTGATGGATGTTCCAAAAACCACCGTCATTCATGGAGCCGTTCGTCTCAAATTTCAACTAAAATTAGCACACCCCCTGTCAGAAGATCAATACGATATTAGGGAGTTGAAACGGGGACGAAGCTTTTTTTAGAAATTCGGAGCACGAGACTTAGAACTACGTCGATGCTGACACCAGAATCTGCTGTGAGGCATTGTTGCTCTCTGACGAGTTGCTCGCTTCGGATATCACATGACGGAATTTCCCCGAAGACTCGGCTGGTATTCGATCCACCACGGTCAATTGCGTCGAAAGCGTTGCTCCAAGACACGTTCGCACTCCATCCAGAATATGACTCCGCTCCGCACCCTCCAGCGAACGGTTCGGAACGATCCGAATATCAACGGCCAGGTCGCGCCCCTGTCGCACCTGAAACTGCCGCACAACCTCCATATCACGCAGCAGATAAATCAACGACAAAGCATGACGCAGCGTCCCATCCTCTGCCACCAGATGATCCGTCTTCCGCCCCGAAACCACGTCCATCACCAGCAACCCGCGCCCGCACGCACAAGGTTCCCCCTGCAACCGCCCCAGATCACCCGTGCGATAGCGAACAAATGGCGTGGCGAAATTGTCCAGATTCGTAATCACGATCTCCCCGGTAGTACCGGCTGGCAACGATCGCCCCACACCATCCACCACTTCCATAATCACATGCTCGCACGTCACATGCATCGACCCATGCGAACATTCATGCGCACAAAACCCAGAATCCCGACCGCCATACCCATCCGCCACCGATACCCCGAACACGCGTTCGATCCGCTCCCGCTGACGGGCATCAAGCACCTCACCCGTCACAAACACAGCCCGCAAGCTTGAATACGCGGCTGAAATGCCCTCAGCCTCCGCGAATTGACAGAGCAGATCGATACTACTGGGATAGCCAAATAGACAGCTCGGTTTGAACCGCGCCAATCGCTGCAGATAGTCCCGCATCCGCTCCGGCGAGAGATCAAACGCACTGATGAGCATGTCGTTCAATAACCGATCCCGCACCCGTCGCAGACGATCCTGCGTCCGATAACCCACCGGAGCGCCCCACAGATAAGCCTCGCGATCGCCAGGTCTCACGCCAAACCATCGGTGCGAGCGCATCCGGGCTGCCTTGTCGAATGCACGCCGCATCGGATCCACCAGGAAGGAGAGCGGCTCACCCGTCGATCCGCCCGTACTCATCGTCGTCACGCCTCGCGTCAGCAGAGTCACCTTCGTCGGCGTCACGATCTTACGAAGCGTCCCTTTGTCCAGAAGTGGTAGTCGATGCAGCACGGCGAACGGGTCAGACTCGATTTTCTCAGGCGACCCCAGACTCTTCCGATACCCCGGAACCGCACCGGCGAGATGCTCCAGTAGTTTACGCAGCTTGACCCCTTGAAATGCACGCAAACGCTCAGCCGACCACCATTGCGACCGCTCCAGATCCGCCAGCAGCCGAAACGTCGGACGCCCCAGCACCCGCTCCTGAAGCGGATACAAAATGTGTCGTACAAGATGCGAGTTCATTCCCAATCCCCGACCACATCATCCATGCGTGGTAGGTCGGCAGGGAGGGAACCTGAGTTGAGAAAGGAGCGATAATATCGTCAGCTAAACGTGCGCAAATATAGCCCGTACAAGAAGTTACAATCTATGGCCACGCCTCCTCATGGGGAGAATTGCGTCATTTTTTGTCGCGATCTGCAAGCAGCTTCTGCACCTCCAGTTCAAGCTGCGGCAGCGTCCGGGCATCGATCTGGCTGATTTTCCGCAACACCTTTCCTTCAGGCGAGACTAGAAAATTCGTCGGTAAGCTCGTAGCACCCCACGCCTGTGTGACCTCCTGACCATTGAGCAGAACGGGAAAGGTCCAGCCATGCTTCCGGGCAAATCGGCGCAATTTCTGCGCATCTTCGTTCCATGAATTGACCGCCAGAATGGTCAACCCCTTGTCGCCCAGAGAGTGATGCAACGACGCCAGGTGCGGAGCCTCCGCACGACAGGGTGGTCACCCAAGGGCGAAAAATGACACCAGCACCACGTCGCCACGATGCGCAGAAAGCGACACAGATTTATCACCGAGTGTACGCAGCGTGAAATCTGACCGCTCCGCACATCCGACCATCGACAACCCCATCAACGCCACAACAGAAACCACACCATTTCGATGCTTCATCATCAACCCTTAATCTTTGTTATCCACCGCCGTTTTCATTTGGTCCAAACCACCACCGACACCATACACCGAAACCTCAACCTCACGAAACGCCGCCACCAACTCATCGGTGAGCTTATCGCCCGCGAGCACCTTCATATGCACACGAACCATGACCCGATCCAACATCCGCAGAATATCGGACCTTACACGACGCTGCTGAACGTCGGACAGCATCG
>JAJRYY010000121.1 GCA_024275565.1 Planctomycetota bacterium | reverse complement strand
TCTTTGTCACCCAGACAAACCCAGGCGGACCACCGCAGCAATTTCCGCACTGCGTGCAGGTGAATTTCAGTCCCTCTTTATACCACTTTTCCTTGGCCATGGTTTTCCTGTTCGCTTGGTTACCGTGACGCACATTACCAGAAATGAAGCAGGAACGAAACGATTCGGTGGGGTGGTGCTCCGCTTTCACCCCGACCGCTGAATCTCGTGAGGCCTTTCCGTTCTGACGATATAGGTCGTACGATCTCGATATAGCGTTTCGTTATGACGCGTGCTGAACCATTACAGCATTGAGCTTTCACAACCAGAAGGACTAGGCGGAATACCTCGTGTTGTCGCAGCGGAACATCGTCTGGATTTGCGTTGTTGTCATCATGGCCACCATGTTCTATGGCCTGACGCCGATGGTCGCAGAGCAGGATTCTGTTTATCGGACCTATGCTCCTCTGGTCGAGATTGACGCACTCATCCGCCGGGAATATGTCTCAAATGATCGGGGGCGAGGCCTCGTCGATGGAGCGATCCGCGGGATGCTTTTCGAGCTGGATCGCTACAGTGGTTACGTCTCACCCGACGAAATGCCCGCATTCCAGCGACGAAGCAGCGGAGATTATATCGGGATCGGTCTTGAGGTTGGCGTGGTCGATGGGGTGATCGCGGTGATCGCACCTATCGACGAGGGGCCGGCAGCCAGGGCAGGTATCCATGCAGGTGACACCCTTCTCGCGATCGACGGTCAGCCGACCAAGGACATGAGTATATTCGATGCGGAGGGCTTGCTCGCCGGTCGCGAGAGATCGAGCGTCACCCTGAGATTACACCGGGTGACTGGTGAGACAGATGTTGTCACTGTAGAGCGCGTTCCGGTCAAACGGATGGCGGTCAAAGGTTTCGCACGCAGCAGGGATGGGTCGTGGGATCACTTTGCGGATCGCGTTGAGGGTCTTGCGTACATTCGGATGTCACGATTTAGCAAGGACATGATTCTGGCGGTTGATGACGCGGTCAGGCAGGTATTGGCTGATGGTGCTCGCGGACTGATTCTGGATCTGCGTTTCAATCCTGGTGGGCTGCTCACAGAAGCCATCGAGACCGTGGATCGCTTTCTTGGTGATGGTGTGATTCTCTCCACTGTGACACGCAGGCAGGCTGTCGATACATACGTCGCCACCGCGAGCTCGCTCACGCTGGATCTCCCACTCGTCGTCCTTGTGAATGGTTATTCCGCCAGTTCTGCTGAAATTGTGGCTGGTTCGCTGCAGGCACGGGGTCGGGCCACGATCGTGGGGCAGCGAAGTTTTGGTAAGGGCAGTGTGCAGCATTTCATCATGGTTCAGAATGGTCATGCCGGCTTGAAGTTGACGGTGGCATACTATCAGCTTCCCGGAGGACGTATCATCCACAGGACATCCGAAAATGTTGGGAGCGACACCTGGGGGGTCATCCCTGATATTGTCGTGCCTCTGAGCAAGGCAGAAAACGACAGCATCCTGAAATCCCGGATTGCTGTGGATTTTGGTTCGACGGGCGATGCTGATTCAATGGACGTGGATGGTACACGGGGCGAGGAACGAACAACCTCACGGGTTGAGTTGGTCATCGATCGCCAACTGGCAGCCGCGATGCAACATCTGCAAGCGTCCATTCCCGGTATCAATTGAGTATGCACCAGAGCGCCCAATGGGCGCCCTGATGCTGCAGTCCGGCTCTATTGTTGTCTTAGAGCCCAAAGTGTGAGTCCACTTTCGATTTGCTGTTGCTAAGAGCAAAACGGCGGTGGTGGAGGATCTTCGATTTCCGTTTCCGGTTCGTCTTCCGGTTCGTTTTCAATTTCGACCGGGATATTCAGTCTCACCTCAGTGCAGGAAGGGAACGTCGCTTCGACTGGTACTCTGACTTCGATCGCCATCCCGGGTTGGATGGCTGAATAATCTGTCCATGTACCGGTGAGTACGTCAAAATAGGTTGTTTCAGAACTCATAAACACTGAAACATTGAGCATCGCGAGACCCGCAGGACCGATGCCCTGCACGCGTCCGGCCAATCGCACCTGAGATTCAAAATCTTCGCGACCGATCTCGAAGGCTTCAAATTGACCCTGTGCGTTGAACGCTCCATCGACCACGACCCAGTCCCCCACAGAAAGCCCGGCCAGACTTTTGACGTTTGCGAATTCTGTTTTAGCCGTTGTGTTGTATATGAGGTTCCCGACTCCAATCGTGTTTGCGCCTACAGATGTCACCGGTCCGCGTACGTCTGCGACACTGCCAGGCTGCATGGCGAGTTCGATATTGGCCGACATCGTCCGCACGACCGATATCCGTGTTGCCCCGCTGAGGATCGCTTCAGATTTTGGGTCTGGTCCCTGCAAGGTTGCCTGCAGGAAAAATTCATCGCCCTCTGTCAGGGTACCCGGTTGTAGCACGATCTGGGCACGACCGGAGGTGTTCAGTGTTCCCTGGTACAGGATGTCTGCGCTGAGCGGCTGATATCCGCACGATAGCAATTCGACCAGATACTCCGCTCCAGGTTCGCCCTCGACGACGAGGAGATTGGGATCGAGCTCGCCCATGTATGAAAACAGGGGGTTTGTCCCGATGCTGTTGCGATTCACAACCAGAGTTGAGGTGGGCTGATTGATGGAATCCTGCAGTTCGAGGCAGGACGAAATATCGACATCAAAGGTTCGAGGGGTGGCAGGACCCTCCATATCACTGATGCTTGCTACCTGTGCGCCCGAGATCGAGGGAATGGTCCAGGCGGCGAGAATGGCCAATTGCATAGCGGTGGTTTTCATGTGATGAACTCCCTTCGGGTTGAAATTGTCCCGTCGCCCACCAAGGCGACGCGATGTGGTCACACGAGAACCTGCGAATCTCTGCCGTCCCCGCGCCGCAACAACCATGTAGCTGCGGCTGAATCACCACGACCGCACCCTAGAAGAGTCCCTCGTCTGAAGCGATGAATGTTAGTCCGATTTAACGATGCCGAGCTTCACGGCGATCTGCGGAAGTTTCTAAACTGTTGTCTGATAGTATGTTGCGAGGATTTTGCGTGACTTTGAATTGTGGTTAATACTCCATGTCATCGAGGAAGTCGCTTTGCCCCAGCACCGTAAATCGCCTCCTGACAAGTGCTTCAGCTGCCATGGAGGTGTTGTCTGTGTGTATCGCGATGACAGGGCTTCCATGGGAGTGTCCCAGGAGGGCGTATGTGTAGTGAATGTTGATTTCAGCCGTCAAAACGGCAGACCACAGCTCCAGGAGCGCCCGTTTTCCATGTGGGACGCAGACAGCCAGCACCTCGGATTCTTTGACCGGGAATCTGCGATCCGTGAGGACACGGTATGCTTCATCCGGTTTGTCTACGATCATGCGAACGATGGCGCAATCGACGGAATTGACCACCATGAGGCCTAGAATGCGGATATTCGTTCCGTCAAAGAGTTGTGATAGGCGCAATAATTGCCCGACTCGATCATCGATGAAGATGGAAAACTGTGTGATGGTCGGGTAATCGTTGGATTCCGCGGTTTGAAATGGTTCAAGTGCCATAAGGCTCGCAGTCTATGGGGCCGTGGGTTCGTTGGACAGAAAAAAACATGTTTTTCAGCATGGTTATTCGGCGATCCATGCCAATTTCGCAGATGTAGATTCTGCCAACATGGCAGTTGTTGCTCTGCTGGTGTTGGATGGAAGTAGTGTAACCTATTGTGCAGAAGGAGCTTACGAGAATTATAGGTTTTCGGGCACTTCGGCACCGCATTTGCATCATGTGTGTGCGCGCACTTAGTGCGCCTACACCTTGGAAGGAGAACCTCTTATGTCAAAAGTAATCGGAATTGATCTGGGTACGACGAACTCAGTCGTGTCAGTGATGGAAGGCGGCAAGCCTAAGGTCTTAACGAATGCTCAGGGAGCCCGTCTGACCCCGTCTGTGGTGGCATTTACAGACAAAGGTGAGCGGCTTGTGGGTCAAGTTGCCCGTCATCAGCAGGTGACGAACCCCATGAACACGGTTTTCAGCATTAAGCGTTTCATGGGACGGCGACATAGTGAAGTGAGTACGGAAGAGAAGCTGGTGCCGTACACCATTGTGGGTGCTCCTGAGGAGCTGGTGAAGGTTACGATTCGGGACAAGTCGTACACGCCCCCCGAAATCAGTGCCATGATCCTTCAGGATTTGAAGAAGACGGCTGAGGAGTATCTCGGTCACAAGGTTGAGCGGGCTGTTATTACAGTCCCAGCTTATTTTAATGACTCTCAGCGGACTGCGACAAAAGATGCTGGTGAGATCGCTGGTCTTAAGGTCGAGCGAATCATCAACGAGCCGACCGCTGCTGCGCTGGCGTATGACCTTGAGAACAAGAAAAACGAGAAAATCGCCGTATTTGACCTCGGTGGTGGAACGTTTGACATCTCGATTCTCGACATCGGAGACGGTGTCTTTGAGGTGCTCGCGAGCAGTGGGGATGGGCGTCTCGGTGGGGACGATTTTGATGAGGTTCTGATCAGCTATGTGACTGAGGAGTTTCGCAAGAAGGAGGGGATTGACCTCCGAAACGATTCGATGGCGCTTCAGCGTTTGAAGGAAGCTTGCGAGAAAGCGAAATGCGAGCTTTCGACCACACAGGAAACGACAATCAATCTGCCCTTTATTACGGCTGACCAGGCGGGTCCCAAGCACCTTCAGGAAACGATCACGCGTGCGAAGTTTGAGCAGCTCGCTGAAAAGTTGATAGAGCGTTGTCGCGGTCCTGTGATGCGGGCGCTGGAAGATGCGAAGCTGTCCGCCAGCGACATCAATGAAGTTGTGCTGGTTGGTGGATCGACACGTATCCCGGCGGTTCAGCGACTCGCGAAGGAAATATTCGGTAAAGAACCCAATAAGAGCATCAATCCGGACGAGGTCGTTGCGATTGGTGCGGCTGTTCAGGGTGCAGTGCTTGCGGGCGAAAAGGACGACATTGTTCTGGTCGATGTTGCTCCGCTGACGCTTGGTCTGGAGACGCTTGGGGGCGTTGCGACGAAGCTGATCCCGCGAAACACCACGATCCCGACGAGCAAGAGCGAAGTGTTCAGCACGGCTTCTGACAACCAGACCGAGGTGACCATTCATGTCTTGCAGGGTGAGCGTGAGATGGCGTCGGATAACCGGTCGTTGGGTCGGTTCAACCTTACTGGTATTCCACCGGCTCAGCGTGGGACGCCGCAGATCGAGGTGACCTTCGACATTGACGTGAATGGTATTCTGAGTGTGGCGGCCAAGGACAAAGCCACCGGTAAGGAAAACAAGATTGAAATCAAGGGTTCCTCCGGGTTGAGCGATGCAGAGGTCAAGCAGATGCGTG
>JAJRYY010000120.1 GCA_024275565.1 Planctomycetota bacterium | reverse complement strand
CGTTCACGCACCGCGTATCGTTGCGTTGAGCGTGACTGACCCAACACCTTGCAAGCCCGACGCTCCGAAACATCCGGGAGCATCCTGCGTATCTTACGCACCGCTTCTTTGCGACGCGTCGGGCTTACCAGTTTCCCTTCGACACTTCTTCGAGAATCTGTTTATCGAGCGTCAGGTCCGCGACAGCTTTCTTCAGCCGGCGGTTTTCGATCTCAAGCTCCTTCAGCCGTTTGGCGTCGTTAGCTTTCATGCCGCCGTACTGGTTCCGCCAGCGGTGAAAGGTCTGCTCGCTGATCTCCAGCTTCTGGCAGACCTGGGCGATCAGCAGCCCGGACGAGAGGTAACCCTCAGCCTCGCGCAGCTTCCGAATAATCTGCTCAGACGTATGTCGCTTCCGCTTCACAATGAACCTCCAAGCCCCACTCAGGGGCGGTAGAGACTCTCATAGCACATGGATCAACTTTTGGGGAGCAGGCCAATTCCGTAAGCGTACTACATTCGACCCGAGTAGCGGATAGAAAAGAGTATTCGTAACGATGAGGATTATGAACAGTTCAGCGCCGGAAGTGAAACTACCCGTCACCAGCCACGCGATGGAGATGGTGGGAATGCTGGGGTACGCACCAAGGTACGGCACCGCCAGCAGAACCGCATTCGCCCACATCCCAAACGCCAGGCCCGCAACGACTCAGCGCCGTACACGAGAGTGAATCTGGCCACACAATATCCGCGTCCCTGCCACGAGTCCGCAAGGAATGACCACGAATTGGATAAGTGCAAATACAAGCGGATCGAGGAATGGTCCGTTCATCAGCCAGCGAGAAAACGCCACGATCCCGTCGAGATCGCGCGTCGCAACGTAGTAGAATTGCACGCCCACGACCCAGGCGCACCAGAGCAAACCGAAAATCAACGTGATCAGCCTGCGTGCGACCAGCCAGCGAACGGGCTGCCTGCTGGTTAGACGAGGAGGGTTTTCACGTCTTCGGGGGTAATTTTGGTGGATTGCTTGTCGAGCTTTCTGCTCAACCAACTCATGACCTCCGGCGTGTAGGGCAGGCTACCGGACTTGATGGTCTCCGTCATCATCACGTCGCGGCGTGCCCGCTCTGATTTCTTGCGGACCCGGTTCTTAGCCTTCTGCTCGGCGTGGTCAGACTGACGCAAAGCCAGTCGCTTCATTCGTCGCATTTTCATGGCGGTCTTCTCATTCGGTGTAGATCAACGAATTTCGCATTATGCCCGCGTATAGGGCGATCGGTCAAGACCTTGAATGCGGGTTTTTCGAGTCACAAGGGGTATCGCCGGTCACTGGTCGAGCGGGCGGTCGATCCATCCGCCTCCGAGTACGACGTCGTTGTCGTAGAAAACGACGGCCTGCCCCGGCGTGGGCGCCATCTGGGGGGTGTCGAATCGTACAGTGGCAGTTGATCCGTCGAGGGTGATCGTCGCGGGAGCTGCCTTGTGCAGGTAGCGGATTTTCACGTCAGCCTGAAACGTGCCGGTAAGGTGAGATATCCCGGAAATGTCCTGTACCAGCAGGTTGACCTCATCCGCCAATAGTCCTGGCTTCATGAGGCTGTCGCGATCGCCCACTGTGACGGTGTTGGTATCGGCGTTGATCTGAGTGACGTAGATCGGAGCTCCGGTTGCGATCCCCAGTCCGCGACGCTGACCGACGGTGAACTGGGCGATGCCCTCGTGCTGGCCCATTGTGTCGCCGGCGTCGTTGACGACCTGGCCGGGCGTGAACGCTTCCGGTCGGCGTTGCTTGACGATTCTTGCGTAATCGCGGTCGGGGACGAAGCAGATTTCGACGGAATCGGGTTTTTCCGAGTTGGGGAGTCCGAACCGGCGGGCGTGGTGGCGGACCTCGTCCTTGGTCATGTCTCCGATGGGGAACATGATGCGATCGAGGACTTCACGACGCACGCCATATAGGACGTAGGACTGGTCCTTCTTTTCGTCCTCGCCACGCATGAGGACGCGCTGGCCATCTCGCTCGCCCATGCGTGCGTAGTGTCCGGTGGCGACGAATTTCGCTCCGACGGTGTCGGCGTAGTCGAGGAGCTTCCCGAATTTGAGTTTGTGATTGCACATGACGCAGGGGTTTGGCGTTCTTGCGCGGGCATATTCATCCGCGAAATAGTCGATGAGTGCGTCGAAATCCTTCTCGAAATTCAGGGCGTAAAAGGGGATGCCGAGCTTGCCGGCGACGAAACGGGCGTCTGAGGCATCTGAGGCGCTGCAGCACCCCTGATGGGTGCGCTGTGGTTCTGCGGTTCTGCTCTGAGCGTCATCCTGACATTCGTTGTCTTGGCCATTGGTGTCGGGCTGGGCTGGTGGCGGTTCGTTTCCGATGCGCATGAAGAAGCCCATGACGTCGTAGCCCTGCTCGTGGAGGAGGCAGGCTGCCACGCTCGAATCCACCCCGCCGCTCATGGCGACGACGACTTTTTCCTTCTGACAAGCTTCCTTTTTCTTCCGGCCAGCTTCCTTCAGATCAGCCATGTCTTTCCGGTCCGTCCTGTTGTTTCGCTCGGTTGCATCGATCTCCGATTGAGACCCGATCCCGCTGATTGTAGCAGATTGAGGGGGTATTGGGCAGGTTGCTTGGGCGTCCGGGACGGATGGGGTGCGTGGAACGGCCACAGCCGGGGGCGGCTGTGCTACATGCGTTCTTACGGCCACAGCCGGGGGCGGCTGTGCTACGTACGTTCTTACGGCCACAGCCGAGGGCGGCTGTGCTACATTTTCTGTTACGCTTGCATTTCCGGCGAAGCTGTTACGGATCCCCTGGTCTGGGGTGTCTTTCCGGACCGTTGCTGCACGGTATAGGCCTGCGCTTATGAGGAGGATGAGGACGCATCTTGCTGCTGCGATCTGGTAGCGTGGGACTGGTTTTCTGTAGCGTCTTGCGAGCATTCTGCGTTCTGCGCCGCTCAGTATGTATGTGGCGACTGGATGGTGTGCCATTGTGGGGCGGCAATCCGG
>JAJRYY010000119.1 GCA_024275565.1 Planctomycetota bacterium | reverse complement strand
GATCTGACGCGTGGTCCGCGACTGGTTTCGGATGCGGTTCGTGGTGAGATGAAGCGGATTTTGGGTGAGATTCGGGATGGATCGTTCGCGGAAGAGTGGATGGAGGAGCATCGCAGCGGTGGTGAGACGTTCAAGCGACTTCACGCTGAGGATGAGGGGACGCTGCTGGAGCAGTCTGGGGAGACGGTGCGAAAGCTGATGCCCTGGTTGAACGATGCGTGACATGGTCTGGCACTACGCCGGGTGCCACTGACGGCTTGTCCGCCAGTGGCGTAGAGAAACACACTGGCGGACAAGCCGCCAGTGGCACCCATCAATTCAGAGATGACGCGTTTAGTTATGCTGAAAGGGCGCGGCGTAATCGGATGAGGAATGATTCTACGCAGAGTTGAACGCTGGCGTTGAGGTCGATCTGACGCTCGGTTGTGGCGATGCTTCGGATCGCATCGGTGATCGCCCGGGCTGAGGGGCGGCGTGATGCGTTCTCGTCGATCGCGGCTTTGTGCAATCCTTCACGAAGACACATCGACATGAGCATGAGCATGGCTTTGAGTCCTCGGCGCTGGGCTTCGGTGTCGGTGATTTCTGGATCGCGCTGTCTGAATTTTTCGCCCAGATTCGCCGCATCCTGAATCATCGCCTTGGCTGCTGGTGTGATGCCGTCTGATGACCTTGAGTTGAGGATCGCCCGGACGCGTTCGTCGCACTCTATCAGCCCGTCCTCGTGCATCCGGATAGCGTCGCCGAGGCTGCCGGCTGCTCGCTGAGCGTACCATTCCGCATGATCTGCCGTAAGCTGATTCGGATTACCGGCAAAGCGTGACTGTAATTCGTCAGCGATGTAGGGCGTTGGGAGCATTCCGAAGGTCACAAGCTGGCAGCGGGAGCGTGTCGTCTCCAGCAGAGCGTTCGCGGATGGGGTGATGAGGATGATGGAGGTGGTGGCTGGGGGTTCTTCGAGGGTCTTGAGCAGTGCGTTTTGAGCACCGATGCTCATGGTTTCGGCTGCGCGTACTACGAAGACCTTCGCACGTCCCATAACGGGTTTTGCGCCCACCTGATCGTTGACGAAATGTCGGATGACGTCGATGGAGAGGCCGAGACTCTTGCGATTTCGGACTTCGGTGTTCGGATGGTCTCGGTGCAATTCGCGGTAGATGGGGTGGTAATCCGGGTTGGAATCCACGGCCATCAGCCTGCAGCTTTCGCACGTTCCGCACGCGTCGAGGACGCTTTCACTCCACCCGTCGATCGTGGATTCGGCTGCGTTTTTATCGGAGGTGTTGTGACAGAGCAAAATCTTCGCCAGTCGCTGTGCGAACAGTTCCCGCCCGACGCCGCCGGGTCCGGCGAAGATGAAGGCGTGGGGCATGCGGTGACTTCGGAGGGCACGCTGGATCAGTCGCTGGGCTGCGCCCTGGTGTCGGATGTCAGATAGTGGCACTCGAGAGGACCTCCATCACGCGTGCGTGGACGGTATCGACCTCGCCCACGCCGTCGACGATGTGGACGGGTTTTGGGTACATCCCCGGGAGTTGCATGAAAATGTCGCGTACGCTTCGGTGGAAATCGATTGGCCGAGCTTCCATGGCATCGACGGTGGCGTCCAGAAACAGCTCGCCCTGGTCGCCGCCGCCGGAGTGTCTCGCCCCTGCGTGGTGCGGTTTTCGACCCGTCCGCTCAAAACCCGTTTCCACTGGTACGTCGAGGATAAGGGTCGCGTCAGGCCAGGTATTTCCCACCGCCCAGCTTGCGAGCTGCATCACATCGCTGACGTCGAAACCGGCTGCCCCCTGGTACGCATAGGTCGCACTGATGAACCGCGAACAGAGCACGACTGCTCCTTCCGCGATGGCTGGTTCTACGATTTCGGAGACGAGCTGGGCACGGGATGCCATGAACAGCAGCGTCTCGCAGCGCACGTCCATGACGCTGAGATCGTATCCGAGGAGTACCTTGCGAATGCGATCGCCGATGTCGGTTCCGCCGGGGTCACGGGTCTCCACGACGCGGTGGCCTGCTTCGCGAAGTGCTTCTCTCGCCAGGGCGAGCTGCGTACTCTTGCCGCACCCGTCCGGACCATCGAAGACGATGAACTTGCCCGCCAATCCGCTATATTTGCCCTGTTTTTTGCCATCACTCCCCATATCAGGCTTCCCGCTCCTTCAACCGCCGCCGCGTCTCATCGAACACCTCAGCCGCGTTGTAACTGCTCCGCACGAATGGTCCGGAGGCCACGCTCAGGAACCCCATCGCCCGGGCTGCGTCTCCAAGTCGGTCGAATTCCTCCGGCGTATAATAGCGTTCGACCCTGGCGTTGGCAGCGCTTGGCTGGAGGTATTGGCCAACCGTCAGCACATCGCATCCTACGCTGCGAAGCTGCTCCAGCGTCTCCAGCAGCTCGTCCTCCGTCTCGCCCAGGCCTACCATGATCCCGCTTTTGGTCACGATGTGCGGTGCGTAGGCCTTCACCTTCCGCAATACTTCCAGCGACCGCTGATGCTTCGCCTGCGGGCGGATCGTCGGGGCGAGTCGTTCTACGGTTTCAATGTTGTGATTGTACAATTCCGGACGCGCGTCGCAGAGCACCTCTATGCACTCGTCGCGGGCGTGAAAATCTGCCGGTAACACCTCGACCGTCGTCTCCGGACACAACCGATGCAGTTCCTCAACACACCGTGCGAAATGTCCTGCACCCTCGTCCGGCAGGTCGTCACGAGCGACGGCTGTCACCACCACATGCCGCAGATCGAGCTTCGACACCGCATCTGCGAGTCGATCCGGCTCGTCGGTTTCCACCGGATCGGGACGGGCAGTCATCACCGCACAAAACGGGCATCGCCGTGTGCAGAGGTCGCCAAGGATCATGAACGTCGCATGACGCTTCTCCCAGCATTCTGTCAGATTCGGACACCGCGCCTCCACGCAGACAGTAGCGACGCCGCTGTCGGCGACGATCTGCTTCGTGCGTGCGAATGTCTGCCCGCCTGGCATGGGGCGTTTCAACCAGGGTGGTAATCTGCGACGGGACTGCGTTCCCGCATCGCCGGGTTGCCATCCTGCCTTGTCGGCGTTTGATGTGTTTAGAACGGGTAATTCCATGGAGCATTCATCCGGGATTTGCACGATCCATCGACCCTGTGTCGGTGCGTGCGAACCGATCGTAGTCGCCACCATCATAGCGTCAAGGCGGTACGATTGTCATTGACTTAAAGTACGCTGAATGATAGCATTTTACGCAGAAGCTGAGGTCATACGACTGCGACGTGCCCGGCCGCTGGAAACGACGTGCCCGGCTGCTGGGAACATGCTGACGGATACAGCACCAGACGAATACGACACGCTGACGGTAACGACGCGCTGACGAATACGACGCGTTGACGGAACGAGTGCAATGCCCATTAAAATCGCCAAGATCCTCTGCCCGACCGATTTCTCCGATCTTTCTCTTCAGGCGGTTCGATACGCCCGGGAATTCGCGACCACCTTCGACGCTCAAATCCACTGCCTCCACATCATCGACGAAGCCAACCAGTACTGGTCCACCATGGGTCCGGAGAGTGCTCCGATCGGACCGGCAGTCGAGGATTTACAGTCTCACGCGGAAGCGCACATGAAGAATTTCGCAGACGAACACCTCGTAGGCCTGAAGTTTGCCCCGATCACCAAGGTGGTTTCCGGGCGACCGTGCGAGGAGATCGTCCAGTATGCTCTGGAGAGTACGATCGACATCGTCATCATTGCTACGCACGGACGCGGCGGTCTTGTCCATGCGTTGCTTGGCAGTACCACGGAAAAGGTGGTGCGCAAGGCGAATTGCCCCGTCCTCATCGTCCGCAAGCAGGAACATGATTTCGTTACCTGAGAAGCGTTCAATGGCATCTAAGTGCCAGGTTGTGGCACTCACATTTTGGCGACCATGATGCAATCTGATGAGCATATGAACCCATCGCAATCGCTCGGGGCTGCGGCTGTGCGTCAAAACGCCATGAGTGCTGGTATCGGAGCTGCACTGTTGCTCTTTTACGGCTTCTTTCAGCTTGGTATGCCCACCGGTGACGATCAGTTTGCGATTGGTAATCTGCTGACGTTCTACGCCATGCGCGGTGGTGGTGTGCTCATGGCGATCTCAGCCCTCTGGTCTATGACGGGCATGAAGGAAGCGTTGCTCTTTGACGCCGTGGTCTCGGTTCTGGTCGGTGTTGGCCTGACAGGTGGGACGCTCCTGATGGTCACCGTCGATGGTGGAATGCCAGTGATCCCCAATGGTGTTTTATATTGCATCTTTGCGGTCATGTTCGTTCGCGCGGGGATCAACAATGGGCAGACATGGGCGCTGATGTGGCGTAATGCGCAGGCGACGCAAGGTGCCCCACCCTTGGCGACACCCTTGATCCAGTCGTCGGTGCAAGCCATGGCTACACCGTCCTCGAAACCGACGCATCCACCCACACCCGCACCTCTCGCATCCCAACCCGTCGCTATCGAACCTGTCGCGATCGAACCCGCTCCTGTCGCACCTGACCCTATAGCACCAGACCCCATCGAACCTCCCCCGGAAGGGTTTCTCGCTGCATTCGCCCCGGAATCGAAGGATGATGACCGCGATGCCTGATTCCGCCGCGCATTCGTGCGCGTCCGATTTGTCGCGTTATTCCCGGCAGATACTGTTCAAGGGCATCGGCGAATCGGGACAGCGGAATCTGCTGGCAGCACGCGTGACGCTCGTTGGCTGCGGAGCGCTCGGAACGGTGTTGGCCAATACGCTCGTCCGCGCCGGGATCGGACACATCCGCATCTGCGATCGCGATTTCATCGAGCGCGACAACCTTCAGCGTCAGATTCTCTTCGACGAAGACGACATCGCACAGCACATCCCCAAAGCGGAGGCAGCCGCCGCGAAGCTCCGCCGCATCAATCCGGACGTCACCGTCGAATCCGTCGTCACCGATGTGAATCACAAGAATATTGAACGCCTGGCGGACGGGGCTGACCTGCTGCTGGATGGTACGGATAATTTCGAGACGCGATTCCTCATCAACGACCTCGCGATCAAGACGAACCGCCCGTGGGTCTACGGTGCGGTCATTGGCGCGACGGGGTTGTGTATGACCATTCTACCCGGCGAAACGCCATGCCTCAGGTGCGTCTTCGAGACCATCCCGCCGCCGGAACTCAACCCCACATGCGACACGGCTGGCGTCCTCGGGTCAGCCGTGAATATCGTCGCTTCCATACAAGCCATCGAAACCATCAAAATCCTCTCCGGCCATCGTGAGGCGGTGAATCGCAACCTCATCAACATCGACGCATGGAACGCCCGCGTGACGAATCTGAACGTTGCGTCTGCCCGCGAGACGGCTGACTGCCCATGCTGCAAGCACGATACCTTCGAATATCTTGACGGGAAACTGGGCAGCAGCGCCACCACCCTGTGCGGTAGAAACGCTGTTCAGATCAATATCTCGACGGAGGCGACCATCGATTTTGCAAGGGTCGCCAAAAAGCTCGAAGCCGTAGCGTCAGCCGTGAAATTCAACAAATTTCTTCTACGCGTCAATGTAGACGACCACGAGATAACCTTGTTTCCTGACGGGCGGGCGATCGTCAAGGGCACGAGCGACGAAGAGGTCGCCCGCTCCCTGTACGCTCGCTACATCGGTTCCTGAGCGGGATTCTACGACGTTCCTGAGCGGACCCTACGAAACCCCATACCGCCCGCTCATCGCACACGGACCGGCCTGAACTGAAACATTCCGCCCCTTATTGGCTGCGAGGTGGCGCAGGATTTTGAAGATCGCCTCAGCGCGGTCCGCCTCACCGATCGAAGCTGCCCACTCGTCCGCTGTTCGATGCTCGCCAGCGTGGTCGCGTAAGGAGGCCATGAGCTTCCGCTGCAACGCAATCACGTCCTCAGCAGCCTTCTTACCCGCCTCGACCCCCGGCTGATGGTAGGCGTTCACATCGACAAGACTCGCATAAAACCCAACCGCACGCTCAAACAGCGCGATCAACGCACCCACCGTCCGGGCAGATACATCCGGAACCGTAATCGTCACCGACTCCCGGTCAGCCTCATACAAAGCAGCCCGTGTACCCTGCAGAAATCCGCTCAGAAAATCACCGCTCGTTACCCCATCTTCAACCTCGAAGGATGCACCATCCCGATCCTTCAATACCTCGACAAACACAGCGAAGAAATTATTCAACCCGTCGCGAAGCTGCTGCACATACGCGTGCTGATCCGTCGATCCCTTATTGCCATAGACCGTAATTCCCTGATGCGCGACGTTCCCCTGCCGGTCCAACCGCTTACCGACCGATTCCATCACCAGTTGCTGTAGATACTTGCTGAACAGTCCAAGGCGATCCTTATACGGCAGCACGACCATCGCCTTCGTACCCTTACCATCGCACGCGTGGTACCACATCAGCGCCAGCAACGCCGCAGGATTCGACCGCACATCATGCATCCGCGTCGCCTCATCGCACGCAGCAGCTCCCGCCAGCAAGGCATCAATATCGAACCCCTGCAAGGCAGCCGGGACCAGCCCAACCGTGGACATCTCAGACGTCCGACCACCGACCCAGTCCCACATCGGGAACCGCTTCAGCCAGCCATCCTTCGCGGCGATCTGATCCAACGCACTTCCATCGCCGGTGATCGCGACAGCCTGCTTCTCGAAATTCAACCCCCGCTTTTCAAAGGCAGCTTTGATCTCCAGCATCCCGTTACGCGTCTCTTTCGTCCCGCCCGATTTCGAGATGATAAGCACCATCGTCTGTCCCAGGTCGTCGCCGATTTCAGCCAGCACCCGATCCAACCCGTCTGGATCGGTATTGTCCACGAAATGAGCAGCCATCCTGTCACCCGGACCCCCGAGTGCCTGGGTCACAAATTGTGGCCCCAACGCAGAACCGCCGATCCCGACCGACAGAATGCGACAAAACTGCCCACCGCCAGAAGGGGTGATTACCCCATCATGTACCGATCGGGCGAATTCCCGAACGCTCGCAAGCGCCGATTCGATGGCATCGCGGGCTTCTGCGTCCGCACACAATTCTGAATCGCGCAACCAGTAATGCCCCACCATCCGCTGTTCGTCGGCGTTAACGATCGCGCCCCCCTCGAGGTCATCCATCTCGGAAAACGCCCGCTCGATCGGACCCGCCATGTCCGATAAAAACGTGTCTGAAAACTTCATTCGGCTGATATCAAGACCCAGCCCGATGGCGTCCACCTGGCAGTAGAATTGCTTGTATCGCTCCCAGAGTGTTGCATTTGTGTCCACGTCCACATCTCCACAAAGAATCGAACTCGTCGCGACCGTCATTCTACACCGCCTTTCCAGAACCACCACTTTATTATCAGGACCACCATACATTCGTCAGATGGAAGATTGCATATTGCAACCTGTTTGCATATTGCAACCTGTTTATCTGCCATCGAAGACATCCGGGGTCATCTTCAGCTCCATCCGAAGCTCCATCCGATTTGTTGGCCATGGAAAGGGTGCTGGAATTGGGGGGGGGGTGGACATTTCGTTCAAAAGTTCCGATAAAACCGTTGCGGGATGGTCGCCACGGGTCGGCTGGGGCGAAATGGTATCTCATGCGAAATAGCAGTCTGACACGAATCGAGCGAGGAAACTGGTATGATCACCGTTGGGATGAACTACGACGTCATCGAAGGCAAGCAGGACGAATTTGAGAAGGTTTTCGGCAAAGTGCTGGAAATCATGGGCAAAATGGACGGACATAGCGAAACGCACCTCTACACCGAGGTCGGAAAGGCGAACCAGTACCTGATCGTCTCGGATTGGTCGGATGAGGCTGCCTTCAAGGCGTTCATCGCTTCTGAGCAATTCGCCAACGTGACCGACTGGGGCAAGGAGCAGATTCTGGCGGGTCGACCGAAGCACGAAATTTATGGGGGTGGCGCAAATGCTGCGCCCGCCGCTGGTCAGGGCTGCCCTGTTTCTCACTAATTCATTTCATCAGGCTTGGTTTTCTCCGGATACGCCTGGTCTTCTCCGGATACCAGGTTGCCTGAGTCGGAATTCTGCGCACGCCTGAGGGGTGGACAACCCTTGGGCGTGCGTCTATTCTTCCCGTCCCGAACATCACCGGGGCGTATGCCCGAGTTGGCCAAAGGGGACGGGCTGTAAACCCGTTGGCATAGCCTTCCCAGGTTCGAATCCTGGTGCGCCCAGTTTTGTTCGCGGTCGATCCTGCCCCGTCACCTGCCCCGTCACAATTGAAGCGACCCCCTCAATTGTGTACTTTCGCGATTGAGGCGTGATTACTGTGACATCGCCAGCTACGCTGTATGTGACATCGTCGGCTCACTGTATGCGGTCACGGGGTGTTATTAGCAGGAGAGCTTCGTCATGTCGCGTTTGCATTTCCGAACCCGCAACAACCGAGTGTGTCAGTCGTCGTGGGCCTTGCCCATTCTTCTTATATAGGCCTTACCCACCCTTCATATCATCGTGATATCCATCGCAGCCTTACATATACCGCCACTGCCGTAGGCAGCGATATTTCGATCGCTCTACGTGTATCGGACACGCCCACTACAGTGCAGCTATACAATATCCAGTGAGAGCTGGTTTTGGTCTGAGTCGCGGCGCGGAGCGTTCCTGCCCTTGCCTTTATTGCCCCCATCCAATTGAAACACGACCACAGTTTCGCGTATACTCGCCCCTCTGGAGCGGATGCATCCCTCGGAGGGGTTGGACTTATTCTTGAGTCGGAAACATCCTGAGCTAGCTGTGATGATAGTCGGAGGTTGGGCAGTTTGTGCTGTTCGATCTGGTGAGAAGCGTATGGCCATCGCGATGGGCTGAAGGAATCTGTTGAACATTGGTGGAAGCTGAAGGGAAAGAAAATATGCTGTCTGGTGTTGTGAGAAAACGTGTTGTGGGTGGCGGATTGTTCATGATTTGCCTTGCACTGGCTGCTGCTCCGGCGGCGGGTGAGGTTCTTTATGTGGATGCGAATCTTGCGACCGGTCAGGATGACGGAACCTCATGGGAAAATGCGTACCAGGGGGGGGCTGGCCTTGTCAGTGCGATCTCAGACGCGTCATCCGGGGATGAAATCTGGGCGGCGGCTGGGACCTATCAACCGACGAGCGGGACGAGTCGCTTCGCGGCAGTGCTGCTGAAAAATGGTGTCCGGATTCTCGGCGGGTTCAATGGGACGGAGACATCCGCAGGCCAGCGGGACTATCAGACGAATGAAACGATTCTGAGCGGCGACCTGCTCGGAAATGACAACGGGGCAGCCGGCCTGACGGACAACAGCTACAACGTCGTCGATGCGAATTTCACCAATGTAACAGCCATTCTCGACGGTTTCACGATCACGGGCGGCAATGCGAACCACCCGAGCAGCATGCTCGATCAGGTGGGTGGTGGGATGATCTGCAGGGATGGCAGCAACCCGAGCATCCGCAATTGTCGCTTCACGAACAACCGTGTGACCTTCGGTGGTGGTGCGATTTATTTTCGCAGCAGTAGTCCCACCATCGATAACTGCATCTTCGAGGACAACATCGGCGGGGCATTCGGCGGGGCGTGGGACATGTTCAACAATTGCAGCCCGACGGTGCGGAACTGCATCTTCCGGAACAACCGGGCAGCTCGCGCTGGCGGTGTGGAAACATTCCAGAACTGCAGTCCGACCTTTGAAGATTGCGTGTTCGACAACAACCTTGCTACCGGAACCACTGGTGGCGGTGGAATGTTCATCGCGTTCGGGGGTACACCCAGCTTCACACGTTGTGTGTATATGAACAACAGCGCACGCACAGGTGGTGCCATCTACAATGACACGGTCTCAGCCCGATTCAATGCGTGCATCTTTATCAACAACGAGACGACGCTCGCCAACGGGCAGGGCGGTGGAACGTATGGTCGAAACAGCGCCAGCCCGCAGTACCGAGACTGTCTGTTTGTCGGAAATTCGGCGGGTACCGGTGCAGCCATGCGGAACGTTACGGGCAATTCGCCGCAGATTTTCAACTGCACCTATGTCGACAATGTCGCGTCTCTGACGGGGGGTGGACTCTCCAACGCGAATGCGAATCCCAATATTCAGAATTCGATTTTCTGGAACAACAGCGACAACAACGGTACGGTCACAACCTCCCAGATCAACAGCACCGGGACATCAAACCCCAACGTCAATTACAGCAATATCCAGGGCGGCTGGACTGGAAATGGCGCGAACAATCTGAACATTGACCCCGCCTTTGTGGACGCTGGCAGCGGAAACTGGCGATTGACGCTGAATTCCCCCTGTGCGAACGCTGGCAACCCGGGCTTTGTTCCGCAACCCGACGAAACCGATCTCGACGGTCACGCCCGCGTGCTGTGCGATCGCGTGGACATGGGTGCATACGAGTCGGGCATGGGCGACGCAGATTGTGACCTGGATGTCGATGTGTTCGATTTCGAGGCATTCATCGACTGTGAAACCGGTCCTGACGGCGGGGTGATGGTGGATTGCGAGATGTTCGACGACGATGGCGATGATGACATCGACTGGACAGACGCGCAGGCGTTCTGGCTGGTGGTCACACTGCCGTAGGCATATGTCGCTTTGGGTCCAATGATGTCGCCCGCATGGGAGATGATGTCGCCCACATGGGAGATGATGTCGCCCACATGGGATAAACTGTCACTTTGCCGCTTTGGTGGCAGTCGCGGATGTGGTGGCAGTCGCGTCCGGGGTGGCAGTTGCGTCTGAGGTGGCAGTCGCGTCCGGGGATGATTGTTGCGCGGAGGTCAGCAACGCCTGAAGTCGGGTCTGGAGTCGGCTGAACATCGCGTCGATCGGTCCGTACAGTCGGTTGAGTGCAGCCTTGATTTCCGTGGAATCCTGGGACGCGTCAGCCAATCGCATTTCGAGACGTTCAAGGTCGAGGCGATGCGAGCGGCGGTGTTCCATCGCCAGCGTGCGACATTCACGAAGGATCGACTCTGCTGACACGCGCTGGGGCGGACTGAGTTTGTACCGCTCAGCGAAGTTGTCAACGAATGTCTGCCAACGCTCCAGTTCCGCCTCGATCACGTCCAGGGCACGATGCGGGGTCAATACCACAAGGGGTGTCGCGACAGGCATTGGTGTGTCTGGAGGAGGCTGTGTGTGTTGAGGATGTCCGGTGCTTCTCTGGGCATTGTCCTGTGTTTTCCGTTGTGCATCCCTTTGAGCGGGCTCCCACCATTCTCCGAGCGTATATTCCCCGCGCGACCAGGCTTGCAGACGGTCGTCGAAGGATCGTGATTCTCTGTCCATCGCGCGGCGGTCAGCCTCGAACAGTGGGCGACTGGCTGCGGGCACGACAGCATCCATCCGCGCGATCGTATCGGTCATCACAGCCTGCAACGCACGCCAGGCGGGTAGAGCACGCTCGCTCCACGCGCGTATCTCGGATTGACTCGGCGGATGCGCACCAAGACGCGCCTCGATAAATTCAGCCAGCAGAGGTTCGAGAACGCTTCGGCGACCCGCCAGCTGGTTTGTCCAGAGGTCCACAACCTCATCACGAAGTCGCTTTCGATCCGCATCATCGATCCCGTACTGACGTGCGGATCGATCGACCCAGCCTGCAACGGTAGATTCGATCAACGCCCGCCCAGGCCAGAACGTGGTATGCGCAGGTGGATCGTTTTCAGCGCAGGCAGCAACATCGACACAGACCTGCTGCACAACGCATACCAGGAGCACGGTGACGCTGCAGTATCGTATCATGCGTTCAGCCTCCCATACTTTCGCACCCTCACCACTTTTTCACAATCCACCCCCTGATTCTACCGAATTCGCCAAGAGGGGTTGCTGTTTTCTGCCGATACTTTCGTACTCGCAGGAAGCTGAATAGTTGATCGAGCAATCGGGACAGGCGACCAGCGAGCACGATTTTCAGCAATAATGTACCCAGATGAACCATGGAGGCGACCACCCATGTCCCACACCATTTCCGTCAGCATCGTGATCCCAACATACAACCGACTCTCCAGGCTACGCGATTGTCTCGACCATGTACGCAAAAACGTCACATGCAGACACGAGATTATCGTTGTGGACGGAGCATCCGAAGACGGAACACGGGACTATCTGAAAACGCAGCCAGACCTCCAGGTTATTTACGAAGAAGAGCGTGCGGGTGCGGTCCGTGCGTTCAACATGGGTTTTAAGGCAGCCCGGGGAACCTATGTCATGTGGTTGAACGACGACAGCTATCCGCTTGAGGGAAGCGTGGAAGCAGCAGTCCGTACGATCCAGGCCTACGATGACGTCGGGATGGTCGCCTTCTACCACGACTGGAACCGCACAAAAAACGTGCTCGACGAAATCGAAGAAAACGGGCAGATCTACCGTGTGTACGCAGTCCGCGGATACCCCTACG
>JAJRYY010000009.1 GCA_024275565.1 Planctomycetota bacterium | reverse complement strand
TGAAGAGGTGGACCACACGGTTTGGAGGAAGTCGGATAAAAAATTCCCAAACTCACAGCGGACCCTGCGTAAACCTGTGGTGTTGGCATGTCCATTCCCCCTGTCATTTCATATCCCTGTGCAGTCATATGGCACTGGCGGGCAAGCCGCCAGTGGCACCCGGTGTTGTGGCTTTGTTACCGGGCGGATGCACATGGTGGAGGCAGGTCAACCTTTCGTCTTGAGACGAAAGAACGACCTGCCCTACGTTTGGTGTCTCGCTATGCTTCCCCAGCCGGGGGCGGCTGGGCTACATTTTTGGGGCGGCTGGCTGCGTGTTACTGGGCGGCCATTCTTGCTCCGTCTACCGGGATGTTTACGCCGCTGATGTAGCTTGCGGCGGGGGAGGTGAGGAAGCCTACGACGGCTGCTATTTCGGAAGGGTGCGCCAATCGACCGGCGGGTATCATCGCGATGGCTGCCTCACGGATCTGTTCGACGGTCTGGCCGGTACGATTCGCCTTGGCTTCAAAGAGGTGCGTCAATCGTGCGGTATCGGTGAATCCGGGGAGTACGTTGTTGACGGTGATTCCGAAGGATGCGACCTCGCTTGCGACTGTCTTCGCCCAGTTCGCCACGGCAGCCCTGATCGTGTTGGAGACGCCGAGCCCTTTGATCGGCATGAGGACTGAGGTTGAGATGATGTTGACGATGCGTCCGAAGGCTTCTTCCTTCATGCCCGGCAGGAGTGCTTTCAGCAGGGTGTGGTTGCAGAGGACGTGGTTAGAAAACCCCTGTGCGAACGCTTCGAGGTCAGCCTCAATGATGGGGCCGCTGGTCGGTCCGCCAGTGTTGTTGACGAGTACATGGTAGGTTCCGCGTTCTGTGACCATGGCGTGCAGACTGTCGGTCAGGCTTGAGATGTCGGAGAAATCTGCACATAGGATGGCGTGATTCTGTCCTTCCTCGGAGGGTAGTTCGTCGCAGACCTGCTGGAGTGTCGCTTCGTTTCTGGCGACGAGGGTGACGGATGCTCCGAGTTTTGCGATTTCCATCGCGCACGCTCGCCCGATACCCTGCGTGCTTCCGCAGACCATGGCCTGCCTGCCTTGTAAGACGTTCATGCTGCCTTGTAAGACGTTCATGATTGTGACACGCTCCCTGGGTAGGAATGCGTCGCCCTTTGCGACGCTTTGTCGTGTCAGTATAGCGAGGAATCCGGCGTTGGGCAAAACGACGTGGCTGATCGTCGATTTGACATTCAACGATTGTGTCCAAGATGCTAGTCAGTCCATCGGTTGACGTCGTCTGATGGTTCACATTATGTCCGTCGTGACCGATAACCCTGCCAGCAGGTCCGATAGGGTATGCGCCATTCAGAATAAGTACCCCAAGTCGAGTTCCGTCCAAACAACGGACTCTGAATGGACGATGCTTATGGGTTGAGATGTGAGGACTTACGGGTCGAGCGGGCATTTTCTGTGTGTACCGCAAGGGCGGGGACTTATATGAATAGCAAATTGCGCATAGCCTTATATGACGACACTGTATCGAGAGAGTCTGCGTTCCGTGAACCGTTCGATGCTTGTGAGCAGGTTACCGTTGAGCGGGTCTTCGATGGGTGGGACGCGCTTCAGCTATGTCTTGCTGAAGGGACAGTCGACGTCATCGCGGTGAATCTGGACTGCCCCGGCGGGATGAAGGTGGTAGAAAAGTGTGCTCGCCTGATTCCGGAATGTGGCGTGCTGGGGGTCAGCAGCAGGACCGAATCTCTGTTCATTATCGGAGCCATGCGTTCCGGGTGCAGTCAGTATGTGTGTTGGCCTGTTGAGGCTGAGGATCTCAACAATGCCATTTATCGGATGAAGCCGATAGTGGCCAAGCCATTGGTCGGTTCGCGGACGATCTGCGTTGTCGGTTCTTCGGGTGGTGCTGGAGCGACGATGCTGGCCTGCAACCTCGCGATGGAGTTGCAGTGTCTGTCGGGCGAAGACGTTGCGCTGGTTGATATGAACCTTGAGTTTGGGGATGTTGCCTGCTCCTTCGATGTGAATCCCAGATACTCGATTGCAGATATCTGTCATGAAGGTATTGAACTGGACGAAACTTCTGTGTCAGCTGTTCTGGAACGTCTGCCGTGTGGTGTTTCTATTGTGGCGCGTCCTGATAATGTTGAAGATGCCCGTGACGTGTCGCTGGACGGCGTTGAGCAGATGTTTGGATTGCTCGGGCGACATTATAACAATATCGTCGTGGATCTCCCGCGCTCCTTTAATTTCCTGAGTGCGGTCTGCATTGGTCGGGCCGATCATATCCTCATCGTAACTCAGCTTGGTGTCCCGTTCATTCGGAATGCTTCGCGTATCTATCATTCGCTTATCAGCATGGGCGCTGATGACGACCGTGTGCATATTGTGTTGAATCGCTGGAATGCCGAATTTGATCGCATCTCAATCAAGGATGTCGAGCAGCACTTCCGTCGGCCTGTGTTCGCAGTGATACCCAACGATTACCAGTATGTTTCTGCATCACTCGATCTTGGTCATCCGATTGGTGCTGATGCTCCCACGAGCAAGGCGCGAACGGCCATTCAGGAGATGGCATTGAAAATTGCTCCCGAATACGCCATGTTAAAAGCCGGCATTGGGGTGGCGGGTAGCGGGTTGCTCGGGAAGTTGTTCGGTAGAAAGCCATAATCAGATTTTGATGGAGATATGCGGGCGATGCTAGCAACAGAGAGTCAGACGAGAGAGAAGGTCATTGAGTGGCTGGGCGATTTTCTGGATGCTGAGACCACCCCATATCTGGGCAAAAGGGACGAGCCACGGTTCTATCCCTGGTCGGCGGCGTTGGAGCTGAAATGCGACGGGCGGGTCGTCGTCGCCCGAGGTACCAATGTGTCCAGCAGTGGTGTGGGGTTTGTCTGCAAGCTGGAGATTCCGCCGCGAAGCATCGTGGAGATCCGCTGTATTGATGATGAAGAGGATCTGTGGATACCGATCCGCATACAACACAGCACGCAGAGCGTTGGTTCATTTAAGGTTGGCGCGAAGTTTCTCTTTGACGATTGAGAATGTATTCTGCCCTGAGCGTGTTGACCTGGTTTTGCGTTGACCTGGTTTTGCACCCTTCGTCAGCGTGCTTATTCTTACCTTCAGGCCTCAGGTGCCCGCTGCCATCGATGCCTGTCTGATTTCTGCATCCTGACCGACGATGCGTTCCATTGCGACCGGTCTTCTCCCTCCCAGGGTCACGAAGGTGTAGAAGATGATTTTCACATCCAGCCAGGCAGACATGTGTCGGACGTAAGCTGTATCGAAATAGATCCACTGGTGGAAATCGCCTTCCTCGCGACTGTGGCGGCAGACTTGCCAGAGTCCGGTGATGCCCGGTGGTACAGACAGTCTTGCTTTACGCCATGGCAGGCAGACCTGGTTCTCTCGGAAGGGCGACGGTCGGGGTCCGACGAGGCTCATATCGCCCATGAGTACGTTGAATAGCTGGGGTAATTCGTCGATGTTGCTCTTTCTCAGAATTCTGCCGAGTGGCGTGACCCGTGGGTCTTTCTTAATGACGAATTGAGGACCATCTGCTTCGTTTTGCTGTGCCAGTTCGCGCTGCATGGCGTGTGCGTCTGTACGCATGGTACGAAATTTGGCGCAGCCGAACTCCCGACCGTCGCGGCCTTCACGACGGTGAATGAAAAATACCGGTCCGGTGGAAGTCAGTTTTATCAGGATGACTGTCAGCAGCATCAGTGGTGTTAGAACGATCAACCCAGTCAGTGAGACGGTGATATCCATGATCCGCTTGACGACGAGAGATCTTTGCAGTCGTTTCTGCCCACTCGCAACGTGTCCCGGATCCGACCCGACAACTTCAAACTCACCCTCTACCGGTTGGGCAAGTCGTGGTGCGTCTTCGATCGTATCATGGGCGTTGTCTGTATCGATGTCGCCTGCGAATATCTGATGGTGAATCTGGACGCCACAAGGTACAACGGTTCGATCCAGTACGACCGATTGCGACACGGTGACATCAGAACCAATTGTAGCACCCTGTCCGATGACAGTCGGTCCAATAATGATCGCATTTTCGCCCACAAGGGCATCTGGAAGCACCATCACATGGCCGATGAGTCGGGCAGTGTCTGCGACGGTTGCTTCTCTGGCGACGAGGGCGTGGGGCTGGTCCGGTCCTGGAGGTGCGATTGCGAGGTCCCGCTCGGTCGGGTTGGCTGCCCGGTCGCTGCAGAATGCGATTAAATCGGATTGTCTGCTGAGGTCGCGTGTTCGTGAATTCATGGGGATGTCGCGGATCGGTGCCCCATGCTGTGCAAGTTGTTGTCGCATTTTGCTCAGTGGGAAGGTCGGGCCATGCATAATCAGTCCGTGCGGGATGACGCAGAATGGTACGGTGGTTGCATCTGCGTTCGACCAGAGAGTTTTGTCGAATGCGCGCTGGATTTTTCGGACGTTCCCTGAGGCGTCCATGAGGACCCGCTCTGACTGGTCACCAGCCTCCGGGCTGAGATGTACTCCGAACACGGGTCCGAAATATTCGCGATGCATTTTCAGGATTGGGTTGAGCTCGAATCCACCTGCAGGCCAATAACGTGGGTCGAGAAAGACCAGGCTGTCGGACGATTCGCCGTCTGTGAGGATCCCGGTGCGTTCGTCAGGGTCTACGACGGTCACCGGGGTGTGGTCCGCCAGTTCTGCGATCCTTGAGAGGTATTCGTGACAGGGTTTGAAAGCGGGTACGATCAGGACATGGTCGCATCCGCAGTTGGTCAGTGCTGATAATACAGTGTCGATCATGTGATCGATGCCCAGTGGCATGGTCAGAAGCGAGTGGGGACTACCAGTCTCCGATCGCCGTATCCGGAAGTCGCAAATGATCCCCTGAGTCGCCATCAGATCCCCCTGCTGTACGCGTGTTGGTGCATTGCTTCCGTCTTGACAGGGTTGCCGGTCGCGTCATGAGGCTTTCATCGCCCGGCGACGTCTGCGTAGCAACACGCCTCCGCCAAGACCTACCAGTGTCGCCAGACCAGGTTCTGGTACGGCTGTGTACTCATAGGTCAGATCCACCGTCGCCGACAACCTCTGGTTAATGTACAATTCAAGGTCGTCTGATGCGTTCAGAGCACCGCTGGACTGGGGTTGGCCGATAAACCCTCCTGTCAGCAGGCGTATGGACAGCAGTCCGGTTCCTATATAACTGGTAAGATCGTCGCGTCCGAGGATGAAGGTTGTATCGGATGTTGCATCAGCGGCGATGTCCTTATAAGTACGTCCGGAATCACCTGTGTAGTTTAGAACACCGTCGAAAGCTGACACCACATCGGACAGTTCCAGGGTCGGAGATGCGACAAGGATGGGTGATGAATCCTGGACGAGCTGGAACTCGGCGGTGTAGCGAATCTGGACATCCGCCGGACTCTCTCCCAGATTTTCAAAGGCAGCTACGCCCTCCGTACGACCCGTCAGTGAAATCACCACCGATTCGAGCGTTCCCAATGTGGGGTCGAATTGTGGTGCTCTAAACGTCGAAGACCAGCCTGGCTTCCGAGGTTTGAAGGATTGCGAATATGTGAGTGTTTCGCCCATCGTCGGGCTGGCCAGTCCGGTCACAGTTGCGACGCAGAGGATGGCAGCCAGAAGACCTGTTTTATGTTGTTTCGGTACGTTTGACATCAGCTTCTCTCTCCCTGCGTATTTGAAGGAACACCATGGCGTTTACCAGCCATTCCATCAGATACGCGAATGAATCACTCTGTTGCAAGACATCCGAACCGCCTCTCCCAAAGCGTTCAGATCAGCAATGTTCCAGACGCATTGGCCTGGTTCTCGCCCGATCGTGCGTTTCCGACCCGACTGGCACGATCTTTTTCGATGTGACGGTTTCTACGTCATCAGTTGCCTGCGTACTGCATCCTCGGTTTCACCCTGTGTCGGTGACGGATCGTTTTTCGGATGTGAGATGCGTGTTTTCGGTAGAAACCTGCTTCTTTTTGGCTGTAATGGAACGCAGACACTGTTGAACATCTGCACACTTTCCTCCACGCGTGCAGTTTTCCCGACGACGCATCTGTCAACCTGGGCGTCATTTCCGATGGTCGTGTTGTCCCATAATGCAGACCGTGATATGACGCAGTTCTGCCCGACGATGCTATCCTGACCGACCGAGGTCGGACCGACGATGATTGCTCCAGCCCGTATGCGGGCTCCTGGTCCGATGACAACCGGACCCATCATCCGAGCGGTTGGATCGACTTCGGCGTGAATATGCACCAGTGTTTCCCCGTCCAGATAGTGTTCATCCAGATCGAAAGCACCCCGGGCTGCCATTTTCACTGCCCATTCATTCAACGAAAAATAACTTGCAATACCTTGAAGATGTGGCGTTGGCCCATCGACGACATGAACATCCACGCGCTTGCCTTCATGGTGAAGCCTGGGAAGCACGTTTTCCTTGATATCAACGAATCCTGTGGATGAGATTTCTTCGACCACTTCAGGCGAAAAGACGTAGACACCGACAGGTGAATAATGGTCCATGCCCGCTTTTTGAGTTTTTTGAGAGGCGATCGTGACAGCTGCCCCCGTAGAGCGATGGTCTGCGACAAGCTGCTGTATGTCGAAGTGTGGTATGAGGCTTGATTCCATGACGAGGCAGTCGCCCTCAAGGTCAGCATAAGCGTCTTTCAAACAACCCGCTGGTCCTCTTGGCATGTCATCGTCGCGTATGCTGAGTTCGAGGCCAAATGCGCTCCCATCCCCGATCGCCTCACGGAAAGCATCACCATGACCGTTGGTACACAGTATCGCTCGACGCACCCGGGCTGTCACCAGTGCACGCAACACATAGCCAACGACCGGCATATTCGCGATGGGTGCAAGCGGACGAATCACCGCCTGATTCAACGCACACGCACCCCAGTCATGTACGCCCGCCAGCACAACTGCTGTTAGTTCCGGTTCCCTCACCTTTTTGCTCCCCCACGATACGCGCCCAGACATCCCTCACGAGCCGACTCATCTCCTGCACGAGAAGATCGTGACCCATCGCCACCCCATTGCCCACTCCCGGAGGCATCGGATTGTTGTGACCGAAAGGAGGTGAAGTCAAGTGGAATCTGCACCCGATAACGGTGTTTTTGCTGCAAATGTAGCCTCAGCGTGTTCTCGGACGTCTGTAGCCTCAAAGGGTTCTCGGACGTCCGAGCAGCGCGGAAGGGTCGCGGTAAGGTTACGATGAAAATACGTCGGGCTGCACCTCGCCGTTGACATGCTGTTCGCATCGTCTGATTCTGCTCTTAATTATTCGGACTCGATTTGTGCAAGCTGCTGTGTCGCCTGCTGATCCACCTCGCGCAGCATCTCGGTCGCAGTATTCATCATGTCCGACACGTTCACATCTGCTGGGAGCAGGTTGGAGAAAACGGACGCAAGTACATTGAATTGCTCAACGGTTTCGGAGAAAAGTTCGCTCAGAGATTCGAAAGAGAGTCCGAGTGAGATGATGGCCAACTGTCGCAACTGGGAACACACCTGGGCGGTCTGCCGATCCTGAGCAAATGGAACCGTCAGGCAGAAGTGCGTAATCTGCCACAGCACAATGGTGCGATCGCGGTCTGCACGCATGGGGGGCGTGTCCTGGTGGCGTGCGATTGCACACACGATCGATTCGGGGAATGACCATTTCTGGGCGATCGCTTTTCCCAGATCGACATGGTTGACGCCGAAGTGCTTCTGCTCGTAATCCTTGCGGTCGTTATCCGCCCCGACGAAACGCCCCATGGTCGTCGCATAGTCACCTTCGAAGGTCACCCCCATCACCAGGGAACCAATGTCCGCGAGCATGCCAGCCAGGAAGACCTGTTCCCTGGGGTGATAATCGATTTTAGATGCGATCTGACGTGCCAGGCATGCCCGGAGGATGCTGTCCCGCCAGAATTCCCGGAAATCGAACCCGTCAGGCTGCACATCTTTCCAGGTCTGCGTGAGAAAGAACCCGAGTCCCACCGCTTTCAGATAGTCGTTGCCAAGGAGGATGGCTGCACGCGTCAGGGTCTCGATTTTGCCACTTTGTCCGAAGAAGGAGCTGTTTGCGACCTTCAGCAGGCGTGCGGACAGCGATGGGTCTAGCTCGATAACGCGTACGATTTCCTGGGCACTGACGCCGGGGTCGCGGCAAAGTTCCAGCATACGGATGGCGGCATCTGGAAGCGATGGCAGCTTGACGTCGCGCAGTATTTTATCGATCACCGCAGGGTCTCCTGATGGACGTGTTGTCATGGTCATGCCGTGCTCCCCATGGTGTTGGCGGTGGAAATTTCCGTGTGTCGTACGCTCGATTGACGTACTCTATACGCTCCGTATCGGTCCGACCGGAGTGCATTTTCAATATCATTCCGCCACAGATTCAAGTGTGAGTCCGGACCGATAAAGTCATGCAGGAATCCCTGCTGGTCCTGTTTCCACCAATCCATTCTCACAACGCTTCGTAACGTGCCTACAATGCGTTACAATCGCGGGGTGTCGTGTTGGGAACTGATAGCGCAGGGCGGAGAAGCGGAATATGAAGCGACTTGTTGGCTTGATCCTGTTCATTGGAATGGCGGGGGATAATCACGCTGTATGGGGCGTGGGCGACGACTTTGGCATTACCAGGACGAAAGAACCTGTTGCGGTCAAAGAGATCGATCTGGCATATGTACCCGATCAGCTGATCGTGGGTTATCGGAACGTTCCCGGCGAACGGGAGATGAAGTGTATTCAGGCGTGCGTACCAGACGCTGAGCGCTGGCACGAGCTTCGTCACGCACCGCACGCGAAAAACAAGCCCAAGCAGGTCCATCCGCTGGCTATGGTCCGGGTGGTTCACCTCGCTCCCGGCAGTGATGTTGCGCAGGCGGTTGAGCGAATCTCGAAGCTGTCTGGCGTCACATACGCCGTCCCGAATTATATCACCCGTGCAGCCTTTACACCGAACGATCCTTTTTTTGAGGCCGAGCAATACGGACCCATGATTATCCGTGCTGAAGAAGCGTGGGACATCACCACGGGTGATCCGGCGATTATCATTGCGATAGCAGACAGTGGGCTTCGACTCGACCATGTAGAGTTTCAGAGTGGATTATGGGTCAATGTGGACGACCCGCCGGACGGGTTGGACAACGACGGCAACGGATTCATTGATGACACGATCGGTTGGGATTTTATGAATTCGGACAACGATCCGTCACCGACCTCCGGACATGGTACGCATGTGGCCGGCATTGCAGGTGCCCAGATCAACAATGCTGCAGGAATTGCGGGCATGAGCAACTGTACGATCATGCCCCTGCAGGTATTCAACGGACTTTCCGGGACATGGGAAGCGATTGCAGAGGCGATTACCTACGCGACGGACAATGGAGCACACATCGTCAATTATAGTGGTGGCGGTGGTGGTGGGGCGGGTATCCTGCAGACCGCCGTTCAGTATGCATGGGACAACGATGTCACGGTCGTAGCAGCCGCTGGCAACGATGGTAGCAACATCTCCTATTTTCCAGCCGCCTATCCTCAAACCATCGCGGTATCCGCCACGGGCGAGAATGACATTTATTACACAGCCTCAAACCGAGGTCCGTGGATGGATGTCTGTGCCCCGGGGATAGCAGTCTTTTCGACATGGATCGGGGGGCCGGCAGATTACAACTATGAGACCGGTACATCGATGGCGACGCCGCACGTCGCAGGGCTGGTCGGATTGATGTACTCGTTAAATCCGAACATCCAGGTGGAGGAGGTCAGGCAGTTCCTCAGAAACAATGCTGTGGATCTCGGCGATCCTGGTTTTGACAATATGTTCGGTGCAGGGCGCATCGATGCAAAAGCGACACTGGATGCTGTACTCGCGACCATTCAACCACTGCGATACGCCTTCCCCGACGGACTGCCGGGTTCCATCGTTCCCGGAGAAACGACCACGATACGCGTGCAAATCAGCATGGGATCGGAAGAGCTTGATCCTGGCAGTCCCATGCTGGTATATCGTTTTGACGGAGGAGCGTTCGATCAGGTTGCCATGCTGGCGTTGGGTGGCAATGAGTATGAGGCAACGCTGCCTGCGGCTACCTGTGATTCTGTTCCGGAATTCTATTTTACAGCGACCTCGACAGAGGAGTCGGTGGTCACCAGTCCGTTCAATGCGCCAGACGAAACATACTTTGCGGAGGTCGGCGCGTTGGAGATTCGATTTGAAGATGATTTCGAGCTTGATGGCGGATGGGAATCAACCTTCGAGGGGGTGAACACGACGGGGCAGTGGGTTCGCGAGGATCCTATTGGTACCACCGCTCAGCCGGAAGACGACTATTCTGAGGATGGTACGATCTGCTTCGTGACGGGGAATTGTGCTGGTCAGGCGGGCACTTGCGATGTCGATGGCGGGCCGGTAATTCTGACGTCGCCGATTTTTGATCTGGAGGGCATGGAGGGGACAATTGAGTACGCTCGATGGTTCGATAACAACAACGACAACGATACGCTCGAAGTCGAAATTTCCAATGACGGAGGCGTGAACTGGTTCAATCTGGAAACGGTCGGACCCGGCGGTGATGGCGGCTGGGAAGTCGTGTCGTTCAATGTCTCTGATTTTGTGACCCCGACAGCCAGCATGCGGGTTCGTTTCTCGGTGGCGGATGTGCTGACCGTATCGCTGACGGAAGCAGCCATCGACGATTTCATCGTGAAAGTGTTCGTATGTGAAGACATGGACACTGTCTCGCCGGAGATTGTCCACGACGCCGGCACCACGACCTTCCCGCATAGCGGATATGTCGATTCTCGCATGGAAAGCTCCGATGGTGAGGCGTTCGATATGGGCGTGGATACACTGTCAATATTGTTCTCAGAACAGGTACGAGACGCAGGGGCTGAAGACGCAACATTATCAACCAGCGCCTTCACACTCATGGGTGACGCTCCATCCTACCCATCGGTGATCAGCATATTGAGTGCAGACAATACGCTGGTACAGGTCGAATTGTCTGGCCCGGTTCCAGCAGGTTTCTGGACCACCATCGTAGCAGACGTCGAGGATCTTGCTGGCAACCCGATTGCTTCCAGCGGCGATCAGGGGCCTGGCGTGAATGAACCGGATCGCATCGACATTGGTTTCCTGCCATGCGATATAGATCAGTCCGGCGTGGTTCAGGCGTTGGATCTGCTACGTTTCCGTCAGATGTTCAATGGGGTATTCCAGAATCCAGAAGGCGAGGATCTTGACTACATCGACATGGACAGGAACGGGGTCATTCAGGCGCTCGACCTGCTCCGCATCCGTCAGGAACTCTCCGGGACCGGCAATGCAACGCAGTCCTGGAGCGGGCAATCCATGTCACCGCGCCCATAAGGGTGATGACCAGTTTATCGTTGCAGGCCGTGACCAGTTACTCGTTGCAGTCCGTGATCAGTTTCTCGTTGCAGGTCGTGATCAGATTCGATCGCGGGGTTATGAAACGGGTGCTGTTCGGCGGAGAGATTCCGGCACCAGCCAGGTCGACCATTCGTCGTCGCAGGTCCGTTTGATTTCGCGGGCTGGCACGCCGACCATGGTCGTCAGCGGTGCGACGTTGTCAGTCACGACGGCACCAGCTCCGATAATCGCATCGCAACCAATCCGCACGCTTTGAATGACCGTCGCACCGATGCCCACAAAAGCACCCGATTCGACTGAGACTCGACCGGCAAGTCTTGCGCCAGGGCAGACATGCGTGGCTGTCCCGATCATGGTTTCGTGGTCGACGATGCTGCCGGTGTTGAGGATGACCGAATCGCCGATCTGGCAGTGAGCGCAGACGAGGGCGCCGGCTGCGATGACGACGTTACGTCCGATAATAGCATTGGCAGCCACATTCGCAGACGGGTGGATCGCGTTGACCAGCTTCAGGCCTGTACGTTCGCAAATATCAGCATAATGGCGGCGAACGCCGTTGTCGCCGATCGCGATGATTGCTCCCTCGACCTCAAGGTCATGTCGAACACGCCCCAGGGCAGACAAATCACCAAGCACCTCAAGCCCATCGATCCGCCGACCACTCATATCAGCATTGGAATCGAGGAAACCCACAACCTCATGAATCTCGGCGGCCCGGAGGATATCCAGTACCACACGACCATGCCCGCCGCACCCTACGATGATCGATTTCATGAGTCGCTCCCGATAGTCTGCGATATTGTCATTTTGGTTTATCGGACATTGCAAAGCGTCTCTGAACACCAATCGTCGCCAATTCGTACAGGGAGGGTAGGGAGTACAGCGAGTGCAGGGGGTACAGGGAGTGCGGGGAGCACAGGGAGTGCGGGGAGCACAGGGGAATCATGGAAGATGGGGGAGCGGTTGAGTGCAGCCCCGGACGTCTCACTGCCCGACATGGCAGGATTCGCAATACTCGAGCACGGATTGACGAGACTCCAGCATGGATTGACGAGGGTGGTCTTCCGATTGACCAGTATCCGGTCTCCCGGTGGTAGCGATGCCCGGGACAATTGACCGGTATTCGGTGGCGGAGTAACCTTTAAGCAAGGCCCGATAATCCTATGCCCCGGAAGTGCTTCGAATGCGTACGAATCTTCTAAAGCATTGTCGATAAACAGTTTACAGCGATTGATGAAATGAGTCAGCAGGCACCTCCTTTTTTTAACAAACCGTTTCTCATCTGCACGATGTTGCTGGGTGTTACAGCCCTGGGATTGCAACCCCTTGCACGCCTCGTCCGGGTATCGACGGAAAAGGTGGCTGCTCAGCTTCGGAAACCCCTCTCTCAACTCGATGAGCGGCGTCTTGGAAAATACCATCTTGTGAAATCTCACCAGCTCGAATCTTCGGTGGTCGAGACCCTTGGCACGGATCAGTACATCAACTGGGTACTGGAAAATACGAAACTCGATTCTCCCGACGATCCGCGCCGTTACGCGCGGGTGTCGGTGACCTACTACCCCGGAAATACCGAGCGGCATCTGCACACGCCCGATATTTGCCTGGCAGCTTCTGGTTATGAGGCAGATTCGCAGGATTACGTCACGCTGACCATCCCCACGCTGAAGGGTGATAAGGAAGTGACGGTTCGCGTTCTTACGTTCGTGAAAACGGGCATTTTCAACAGCGCAAGCATGACCGTGATCTATACGTTCCACGCGAATGGAAAATTTGCAGCCAGACGAGGCGAGATCATTCGCGCGATTACGAACCCATACGACAGTCAGGCATACTATAGCAAGGTTGAGGTGACCGTCGGGACGGTGACATTCCCAACGCGTGAAGAGGCGATCGAGGAGACACGCGAGATATTGTCGCGCATCCTGCCCTTGCTGATTGAAGAACATTGGCCTGACTGGAAGGCGATCAAGGAAGCTGAACTGGAAGCTGAACAGGAAGCCGAACTGGAAGACGATCAGGAAGCTTTGTAGGAAGATGGACAGAAAGACTGAGCAGTAAGACTGAGCAGGAAGCTTGGTGCGTTTTTTGGTAGGAAGCGTCTAACTGGTGTGCACTTTTGATCTGCAAGCATGACCCGTACGGAGTGATCTCGCATTATGGCCAGGAAAATAAACAAGCCACTCGTCGGTGCTCTGACGTTTGCAGGATTTGTGGTGATGACAGCGGTGGGCGTGATCATGGTTCTGTCGCTGAGACAGACAGATCCAACGCACTATGTTGAGCTGGCGAAGAAATGTGCCAGCGAGAACGACTGGTTGCAAGCCAAGAGTTTTTACATGCGTGCAGCCAATGTTTCCGGAGACGCGAAGTATTATGTCGAAGCCGGAAAGATGCTCGACGAGAAGGGCGACGACGAGGGGGCATGGGAGCTCTGGGTGAAGGCGATCAATCAGGACCCTTCCCTGGTCGAGGCGCATGAAAAAGGCATCGAGAAAGCCAACCAGCTGGTGGAAATGCACAGCACGCCGGCAGGCTGGTTACGCGTCAAAAAAGCATCCGAGGAATTGCTCGCAGTCGACCAGGAGAATCCGCTCGGGCTTTACAGTCTGGGGACGGCATTGTTGCGTCTGTCAGAGAAGGACGGCGGAAATCGTCGGGAGGGGATTGACTACATTCGCCGAGCGGTCCGGGTTGCTCCAAACGTAGTCAAGTATGCGCTGTCGATGGCGAGCATCATCCATCTTGAAGGTCGCACCGAGGAAGCAGAAAACATACTGAAACGCCTGATCGAAGTTCACCAGACGCCTGGCGAGGAGGCTGCGCGTGTGCGTTACACGTTTGCCCGGTATCTTTCTGCCAACAACAAGCACGAAGACGCATTGAAATATTTCCGTGCAGCGGAGCAATTTTCCGGGGACGATCCTGAAATCGCGGGCAATGTCAAATCTCAGTTTGCCCAGTACTGGGTGGCTCGCTGGTACAAGGTTGTACGAGACCCTGCCCTGGCGAAAGAAGCAGAGCAGTACTACAACAACGCCAGGAAGCTGCTGGAAGAAAGCATCGCCATCTACGACAGGGGGTTCATGCCATACATGCTCCTGGCCGAGCTTTCGGGATACCAGGGCGATCATCTTGAAGCAGTAAAAATCTGTCAGAGTCGCATCGATCTCGGCATCAGACGCGAAGGATTCAAAACCTTCCAGCGCAAGTTCGCACTTTATCTGACCATGATAAAAGCCGCCGAAGAATGTCTCGCACACGCAGCCACAGTCGATCCCGGTTCGGAGGAGTACACAGAGGTTCTCGATCGTGCTGAGGGTTTTGCAGTGCTGGCATCGGGTGAATTTCCGGATCAGGGTCCAGGTCTGCACACGATGGGCAAGATTCGAGTCGGGCAGGGGCGCGAGCGCGAGGCGATCACGCTTCTTGAGCACGCGAGGAAGCAATTTGGAAAGCCAAACTGGCAGAACAGTCGCTTGCTCGCACAGCTCCTGTTGCGAAGCGGAAGCCCAGGCGCCGCGGAGTCAGCCATCGCCGATGCGATTGGCGATGACACAGCCGACGCCTCCTGCTGGGTGCTGTACGGACAGATCTTGCTGGAGACAAACAAAGACATGATGGCGTTGCAAGCCGTCGACGAAGCCCTGCGACGCAGTCCGGAGAATCGAGAAGCACTGCGCGTGAAGATGACGGCGTTGCAGCGGCGCGGACAGGTGGAGCTTGCAAACGCGATTCGCGACAGTTACTTCCGTGAAGCCCCGGTCGATCTGTACCGGGAAGCCAAGGCGCTATACGACGCAGGCAAGGGGGCAGATGCAATGCCCATACTCGAGTCTCTGCTGCAAAATGAACCAGCCAACATCACCTGCCTGCGGCTTGCGGTGCAGATTCTCAATGAGGCGAAACAGAACGACAAGGCGCTGACTTTGGTGCGCCGTGGGATGGCAGAATCTCCAGACAGCGTGGTCCTCAAGATGCTTGAGACTGTGTCTGATCCAGACATGGCTCCTGAGGTGCGATATGACGCCCAGATGAAGGTGATCGAAGAGATTCCCAGCGATTTTGAACGGAATTTCCGCATCGCCAAGCTTGAATTGCAGCATGGCAATCGTGACGCATACGTCGCTGCACTCAAGCTTGCACAAACGGCACTTCTCGCCCCCGAATCAAACGTAAATCAGGGGATACGGCAGAAATTCCTCCGCGAAATCCTGGACCGACGTTTCGCCGCCGCCGCCGAAGCCCGCGACGAAGAAGAGATGGAATCCATTGTTCAAGCCGCCGTGAAGGAAAACATCGACGGGGCGGACGGCCTCTCGTATCGCGGCCGTGTGTACCAGGTCCTGGGCGACCATGAGGGGGCGATTTCATCGTTCAAGCTGGCGTTGGAGAAGCAGCCCACCAATGCCGATGTGCTCACCTTGATGGCGCAGTCGCAAATGTCTGTCACCCCGCCGCGCATCATCGAGGCAAGCACCTACTTTACAAGGGCAGTAGAAGCCAATCCAAACCTCGGCGCGGCGCAAAAGGGGCTGGCGATCATCGCATCGGTCCAGGGAAATCCGCAAGAGCTGGTGCGGCGGCTTCAATATTGCGACAAACTGATCCCCAACGATTCGTGGGTCCAGTCTCAGTTGCTGACGCTTCGCGAAAAATCCACGCCTGTGGAGGGCATCCAGAGACGAGAGCGTATTCGGGCAAGTCAGCCATCCAATGTTGAAAATCTCATCGCGCTGGCGGACCTCTACATCCGCACCAAGCAGATTCCAAATGCCGTCGCATGTTTCGATGACGCCCTCAAAATACCCGACACACGCATCAACACGATCCTGATCGCCGCAAAATTCTTCCGCTCCATTGGTGAGACCGATCGCGCCCTCGAGGTCTTGCAGGGGTATGCGAAAAAAGCGACCGATCCGGAATCCAAAGCAAAAGCAGAGCTTCTTCTCGCAGAACATTGGCATGTGCAGGGCGACATGAAACGGGCAGAAGCCGCACTGCAACGCGCAGCCTCGCATGGTGAATTCCTGGAAGTGTGTGCTGCATTCGCCACCTTTAAAACTGACGCACGCGACTTCGAAGCGGCTTTGGAATGGTACGATCGGGCAATCAACCTCGCAGATCAGAAATCCACACAGATCGCCATTCAATTCCGGCGTCGAAAAATCGACCTGTTTTTCCGAACACACCAGAAGGAACTCGCACAGCAGGCCGTCGAGGATTTTGAGCGGCGTTACCCGGAAGATCCGAACGTGATGTTGCTCAACAGCGCAGTCTCAATCGTCTCAGGCCGCGTCGATGACGCCATCGAACACCTCTCGCGCTATCTCGACAGGCATCCAGACGATCTCAACGCAACCTTGCAGCGAGCGCGCTTGTACGGTTCACAGGGGCGTTGGCCTATCGCGATCCGTGAGCTCGAACGCATCAGAAGCGTCGATCCGAAATTCCAGAACTACGAGTCACGTCTGCTGTTGGCGGATGGGTATGCACTCGTCCACAATCTTGAACTCGCGTTCCAGGGGCTCGAATCAATTCTGCGCGACGATCCGTCAGCCATCAAGGTGGCGAAACATCTCGTCGCCATGTATCAGGTACATGACAGATATACAGACGCAATTCGCATAGTGACGTCCATGGCAAATCGCTACAAGGACAATCCCTACTGGGTGACCCAGCGCGGCGAGTTGAAGATGAAGGTCGGCGATGCAGCCAGCGCGATAGTCGACTACGAGAAGGCAGCCAAACTAAGTGGATACGATTCCGACCAGGTCGCATCCCTCCTTGGCGCATACATCACCCTGAAGCAATACGATCGCGGGCTGACATACTACAAGGAGGTCGTCCCTGAGGATAAAATTAACACGATCATTCAGGCAAGATACGCCGAACTGCTGGCACACACCGGGCAGCTCGAATTGGCAGTACCATTGTTCCTGAAGGCGTTCCGAGATTCCGGGTTCGGCACATTACGTCCACTGGAAGAAATCGGAGTCGCCGTCATTCGCTCGTGTGACAAGGAAGAATCCGTCGGCTTGTTCAGCGAAAAACTGGATGACCCGACGCTCGAGCGGGCACAACGCCACATCCTCGCCATTCTCCGCGCACATTTTGAGCAGGATTCAGAAGCAATAGCATTGATGCAGGGCATCATCGAAACATCGAACATCGATGCCGAGAAAATCTACATCCTTGCCAGACTTGGCAACGTCTATGAGCGGCAGGAAGACTACGAGAACGCGAGGCAAACCTATGAAGCCCTGCTGGAAATAAGCGACACCAACATTATAGGACTCAACAACCTCGCATTCCTCCTGAGCGATAAAATGGATCGACCGCGCGACGCACTCGCCTACGCACAGCGCGCAGCCCAGGTCCATGGGCATCCAACCGTCAAGGACACGCTCGCATGGACGCACGTCAAGCTCGGAGAATATCCGGAAGCCATCGCACTCCTCACAAAGCTGCTCGAAAAGGAACGGCAATACGTCCCCGCCATTTACCACCTCGCAGAAGCCTACCGACGCTCAGGCGACCTCGACAAAGCAAAATCATTGCTGGAAGGAGCGGAAAACCTCATCAAGGAAGGTGTCGGCACACATTATCGACCTCTCATCCAAAGAGCGATGCAGGATGTACGCCGGGGCGATACCGCTCCATAAAGCAAGATGCACACCAGAGCAAAATCCCACACCAGAGCAAGATGCACACCAGAGCGTGATGCTACACCAGAGCGTGCGATACCATCCACTGAAGCAAACGACCCAGCCGGCACATTGCTTCCGGCGATGAAAGGCGGATTTCGCACCGTCAAAGGGTGCAAATTCTTCAATTGATGACACTTCCAGCGTGCGAAACTGGCGAGTTCGCACCTTTATCTCATTATCGCATTGAAAATCGTCATGTGCTTTGCAAGAATAACCTGGTGCGTCTCGCGTTGTCCGCGACATGCGACAGGTGCATGAACGTGCGACAGGTGCATGTGTGTGCGATCAAGTGAGTTTGCTGTAACGAGGTCCGATAAAAAGATGATGCTATGCAGTCGATCTATGGTTCAACGAGTTGATATCATGAGAAACACATTCAACGGGTTTCTTGTGTTGGCGATGTCTGCTGCACTGGCCCACGCACAGGAGCAGGTCGTCCTGAACGATTCGATCGTGGATTTCGGGCAGGCGGTGCTTGTCGGCGATTTCGATGCCAGTGAGCAGGTCGCTGCCTGGCTGACCTCTCCCTGTGATGGGGATATCGTTGCACTCCAGATTTTATGGTTTTCAGCAGACGCAGCAGCCATCCCCACATTAGAGGAGAACATGTGGGTCTATGCGCAGGGCGCATTTCCCGACCCAGGAGCGGTCCTGTTGCAGCTCGAAGGTCCGGTCCTCACACCGGGAAGCCTCAACGAGTTCCGCAGCATCGACAAGGCAGGGACGCCATTTGCAATCTCCGTCAGTGAGGGTGAAGTGTTTGTTGTGTCGCTGGAGTTCGGGAATGCGACGAACATCCTGGCTGGAACACCCAGCATCCTGCGAGATACAGATGGTTGCCAAGGCGGGCGCAATGCGTTGTTCGCTCCGTTTCAGGGGGGGTGGATCAATTTTTGCACTTTTCTTCAGGGCGATGTAGCGATTCGTGCGGTGGTCGATTGTGCTGCTCCGATGGGGGGGTGCTGTCTTCCGACCGGCGAGTGTCAGGATGGTGTTTCGAGCGGTTTGTGTGTCGGGCTTGGCGGGGTCTACCAGGGCAACAACACAGATTGCGGTATCATAGACTGCCCGGACCCCATGGAGGCGTGCTGTTTTCTCTCCGGTGGTTGTCTCGATCTGACGGCGGAAAACTGCATCGCCGCCAAAGGATTTCGACAGGGTGTGGGGACGACCTGCGATGCGATAGAGTGCTTCGCAGCCGGTGCGTGTTGCATGCCGGCAGGTCAGTGTGTGGAGGAGGTTCCGCCGGATGTATGTGAAGCTGCGGGCGGTGTATTTCAGGGGAATGACAGTGTCTGTGATGACGTGATCTGCCCACAACCCCAAGGCGCGTGTTGCCTCAGCAATGGAAACTGTCTTATATTGACCGATGCGGATTGCAGCATCATCCCCAACAGCGCATGGGCCGGGTTTGAAACAGATTGTGCAGACGACAACTCCAACGGTATAGCCGACGATTGCGAATCGGGTTGTAACGATCCACCGCAGGATATCGATGCCGATTGTGATGTCGATATCTCCGATTTCGCCTTGTTCCAGGCCTGTTTTGACACGACCGGTGCTGCATTGCCCCCAGAGTGTGCATGTTTTGACGCCGATGCCGACAGCGATGTCGACCTCGACGATTACAGCGCATTTCAATCAGTCTTCACGGGAATGGGCGCAGGCTGCCCCTGACAGCTTTGCCGAAGATGTGAATGCGAGGGCATATGTAGCACAGCCGCCCCCGACTGTGGCCGTTCCAAAGTGACGCAGGGTCCACCGTGACGCAGGGTCCACTGTACAGACCATTACGAATCCCACGACACATGGACCACCGTGATGCAGGGTCCGCTGTGCGGACCATCTCCTGTCCCGCGACGCAGGGCCCACTGTACGGACCATTTCTCAACTCACCCGGGAAGAGCGTCTTTCACCATGGACCAGTCCAGTCGATACCGCGACAAATACTTCCGAAGGCGATCCGCATCGTTCGGCGCCTTCCGCTTACGCCTTGAGGCAGCGAACAAACGACGGCCAGCCACCGACAAGGACCGCGACTCCATACAGACCAGCACCACACGCTCGAGTTGAACCCTGTCGAATTCGTCAAGGTCGTCCAGCCTGTCTCCCAGCAGGGCTTCCAGAACATGCGTACCATCGACCGAAGCAGACGTTCCAGAATCACGCCACGACCGCTTGAGGCGATCAATCTCACGATCCACCGCCTCCTCCGTAATCCTCCCGGACGGCGCCAAGGTCGCCATCCGGGCTATGGCAGCGTCGAGGTCTCGAAAATTCCCGGTCCAGGGGGTATCCGGACATTCCGCAAACCGCAGAAACATATCCAATGCCTCCTTGTTGAACCGAAAACGATGGCCCGTCGCAACCGTGACCTGCTCAAGAGAAAAATGAACGTTCGGTTCAATATCCTCACGCCGCTGCGCCAACCCCGGCAGTTCAAATGCCCAGAGGTTGATCCGGGACAACAGATCGTTGCGAAATCGACCCGACCGGACATCAGCCCCGAGGTCGCGATTCGTACCGCAGATCAGCTGAAAATCACTGCTGACCTCCTTGTCCGATCCAAGCGGAAGAAAACGATGCTCTTCGACAGCCCGCAAGAGCATCGCCTGTTCATCCAGACCCAGCTCGCCAACCTCATCAAGAAACAGAATCCCAAGGTGGGCTTCCTTCAGCAATCCAGCCCGATCCTGAGCAGCCCCCGTGAACGATCCACGCGTATGACCAAAAAGAGCAGACATCGCTCCGTCACCACGCAAGGTCGCACAGTTGACCTCCACAAAACGACCCGCAACGTTGTTCCGCAACTTCCGCAGATCAAAGATACGACGGGCGAGACTCGACTTCCCCGCCCCCGTCGGACCCGTCAGCAGGATCGGCGCCCGCGAGTGGATCGCCACATATTCGATCTCGTCAATCATGCGATTAAAAGCAACATTACGCGTCTGAATCCCAGCCTTCAGGAATTCAGATCCTTCGCGCTGCTCGCTTTCAAAACGCTGCGCGATTCGATCGTATTTCGACAAATCCAGATCAATAATCGTATACCGGCCAGCCTGCCCAGAACTACGCCGCTTCGGAGGCGCCGTCTGAATCAACCGCCCGGGAAGATGCCGGGATTCCGTCAGCAGGTAGGTGCAGATTTGAGCGACATGGGTACCCGTGGTCACATGAATCAGATACCGCTCCTGATCGGTGTCAAACTGGTAATCCAGGGCAAACCCGTGCAGGACGCTGTAGACATTCTCGAAGTCCCATGGATCGCCAAATTCGATCATATGGAGGCGAACTTCGGTCTCGGGGGATACCGAGCGAACGTCGGCTGCCACCCGATTCGCCAGATCCATCGATCCTGTCTCGACGAGCAGTTCGAGACGGCTGATCAACAGATCCTCGTGCTGACACAAAGACACAGTAGGGCGCCATTGCGACCACCGATCCGGTCCATCCCCGCGATCCCGCATCATGCCCAGCATTCCGATTGCGACGTTCAACATAGCGAGGATTATAAAAAACTATCCAGATTTATCAACTTTTCGGAAATCCGCAGCACCACACAGGCGTTTTTCACCATAAATCAACACTTGACTAACTGGCACGCAGGGTGCTTATGGTTATCAGTACACATGGAACGTGAGGAGTATTCTGATGGCGAAGCATACGAACAGACTGGTGAGTACGGGTGCGGCAACGTCTATTTTGCCGGTGGCTGACGGTAAGGTGAAGCCAATAACGGTTATTGGGACCGAGGCTATCCTTGATACGTTTGATGACGCCACTTTGCAGCAGGTGGTCAATGCCCGCCTCGCCCCCGGCGTGGATGAAGTGGTACTGAACCCCGATGCCCATATCGGGTATGGCGCCCCCATTGGCTGCGTGATGGCCTCCGCCTCCCACATCTACCCCGGTCCCGTAGGCGTGGATATCAAGTGTTCCATGAGCTTATTGCAGCTTGATTTGCCTGAAAATGAGGTTCTGGATCGTCGTACCCGGCGGGCGGTGATTGAGGCGATTTGTGAGCGGACGCCTACGGGAGCGGGGCGGGGCCAGCGCAGCGTCCGAAAATCGAGGCATGTGGGCGAGCCGCTGGGGAGACGCGTTGCGATCGAAGGTGCGTCGCAGGGGGTTTGTGAGGCGATGGGTGTCCCTGCACGGTGGGCGACGCGTTGTGAGGACTCTTTCCACCTGGGACACGATGAAACCCGGGATGCGCTGGGTGCTCGACTCGACTGGCTACTGCACTCCGGGGCGTTTCCGAAGTTCAGGGAGAAGGTTACGCAGCTTGGGTCGTATGGTGGCGGTAATCATTTTGGCGAGTGTGAGGTGGTGGAGGTTGGTGATGACAGCCGGGCGAAGCACTGTGCTGAGACCTTCGGGCTGCGGGATAAGCATGTCGCGTTTCTCTCGCACTGTGGATCGCGTGGATTTGGTCACAACCTTGCTATGGGACAGTTTCAGGCGTTGCAGCGGAAGTTTGACCGGTGGGGTATAGAGTATCCTGGGAATGACAGGCATTTGTGTTATGCACCGCTTGGGACGCCTGAGGCGAATGCTTATATCGATGATATGTCCATGGGAGCGAATTTTGCGACTGTGAATCATCTGCTGATTAACGCGCTTGTGCTGGAGGCTTTTCAGGAGGTCATTCCGGGTGTGTCTGGTGAGCTGGTTTACCTCATCAGTCATAATATTGCGCGGAAGGAGATTGTGAATAACCGACCTTCCTGGGTGATGCGTAAGGGTGCGACCCGGGCGTTTCCTGGTGGTCATTATGCGTTGAAGGATACGCCGTTTGCCAAGAGCGGGCATCCTATTTTGCTGCCGGGTGATCCGCAGCGGGGGTCGGCTGTCATGGTGGCGGATAAGGGTGCGGAGATTAGTTGTTACAGTGTGAATCATGGTGCCGGACGCGTGATGGGTCGCAAAGCCGCGATCCGGTCGCTGGATCAGAAGTCGATCAATGCGTCGTTCGAGACGTGCGATATTATGACGAATTGCCGGAATTATCCGATGGATGAAGCCCCGGCTGTCTATAAGGATTTTGATGAGGTGCTTCGTTCTGTGAAGCTTGCCGGGCTGGCTTCTGAGGTTGCACGGTTGAAGGCGCGTTTTGTGATTAAGGATGCTTCTGCGGCGGATGATTGAGGTGGTTGTGGTGTGTCTGGGGTGCTGTGTGGGATGCGATGGTTGTGTTTGTTATAGACACTGGCGGACAAGCCGCCAGTGGCACCCGTTTTATGCTGTGATGAAGCACGCTGGCGGACGAGTCGCCGGTGGGACCCGTTTTATGTTGTGATGGTGGTCCGTACAGTGGACCCTGAGGCTTGGCTAGAGTTTGGGTTGCTGTGCGGGTGGTCTTCGGCTCCCCCATGTCTGAAGACATGGGCCACACTGTTGAAGAAGATATGGGCGCCCTGTTGTTAGGAAGACATGGTCGCCCTGTCGATGAATTGTTCTTTCCAGGAGGTTGTTGTGATGTTGACGGTTGATGGTTCATTTTGTGAAGGCGGGGGGCAGATATTGCGATCGTCCCTTGCGCTGTCGATCGTTACGGGTAGGGCGTTTCGAATTGAGAATATTCGTGCGAAGCGGAGGAAGCCCGGACTGCTGCGACAACACCTTACGGCTGTCCGTGCTGCTGCTGAGATTGGGCGGTGTAAGGTCGAGGGCGATGAGATGGGTTCGACCGAGCTGGTGTTTGTTCCGGGTGTGGCTGTGGGTGGTGATTATACGTTCAGTATTGGGACGGCGGGTAGTACGACGCTTGTGCTGCAGACGATTTTGCTTCCGCTTGCACTTGCGAAAGCGCCGAGTCGGATCGTGCTTGAGGGCGGGACGCATAATCCGTATGCACCTCCGTTTGACTTTCTTGAGCGGTCGTACCTTCCGCTTGTGAATCGGATGGGTCCGAAGGTATCGGTGACCCTTGAGAGGTATGGGTTCTATCCGGCGGGTGGGGGACGTATGGTTGTGGATGTGACACCTGCTGAATCTTTCGGTGGGATCAGCATTGTGGAGCGTGGCGATCTGGTGCGGCGATGTGGGCGGGCGGTTGTATCGAGTCTTGATCGGAAGATCGCTGATCGGGAAGTTCGCGTCATGCGGAAGCGTCTCGGTTGGGATGAGGGTGAAGCGGAAGTTGTTGAGATCGATCGCCCTGTGGGTCCTGGAAATATTGTGACGATCGAGCTTGGGTATGAGAACGTGACGGAAGTTTTTACGGGTTTCGGTGAGGTTGGTCGAGCTGCTGAGGCTGTCGCTTCCCATGCGGTTCAGCAGTGTCAGCGTTATCTTCGGTCATCTGCTCCGGTTGGAGAGTATCTGACGGATCAGTTGTTGCTGCCGATGGCGATCGCGGGGTCTGGAACGTTTCGGTCTACGGGATTGTCTCGTCATTCTGAAACGCATGTTGATCTGATTGGTAAGTTTCTTGACGTTGAGATCGAAACGGAACGTGAGGACAGTCGCGCCATCGTTATATCTATCGCGTAATTATCGTGTGACTATCGTGTGACTCTGACGGGTTACAGGTCCATTGACATCCGCGATGTGCGGGTTGCGTGGAAGATGTATAGATGTGGAAGGTGTATAGATTGGGTCAAACCGATGTTGTGCCGGCGGCGCGTTTTGGGTCCGGTGGATTTGTGTGCTGGATTTATCTGTGGCGTGTACCGTGAACGGCATCGGAAACAATATCGGTTCTGGATGCTCGATGGTCGAGCGCAGCCTGTTAAGGGCTGTCACCTTACAGTGAAGCAGGTTCGATTCCTGTCCAGACCACCTGGGTAGCTCATCTGGTAAGAGCACACGGTTTAACCGTGCGGTAGCGGGTTCGAATCCCGCCCCTCTTGAGCGGCTGAAAAGTCGCTTTGAAAAGCAGGTTTTGGGAGTGATTTAGCGATTTTGTCAGCCATCGGTGGTGCGTCATGCGGTTTCGATTGCATGGTACATCGTTGGCGCCGTGTAAGTATCTTTGAAGTCGGGTGGATACCGACGTGCCAGCACCATCGACGCCCTGTAACCGGGTATCGAGACACCTTCCGGAAGTATAAGGTCGAGGTGGTTGCTGGTGCGTCTTAAACTCGACTCCGTTGCGAACTCGGGACAGATCGTGAGGGTCACCCTTCAACCTGCGATTTTAGATTTTGCGTTCATTGTTGGACGGTTGATATAGGTCGGAAGTTCGTGCGGGATGTATGTTGAAAGGAGGTGTCGTGAGTATGTTTGGATTGACGCGGATTAAGTCTTATGAGAAGGGTTTGTTGTTTGAGTATGGCGATTTCGTCCGGCTGCTGGAACCGGGTAAGTACCGTCTGTGGAGCTCTCTGTGGAGTCGTACGCGTCATCGGATCGGCGTTGTGAGTACGCTGTTGACCCGGTTCGAGCATCCGCTGTTGGACGTGTTGCTTCAGGATGCGGCGATGCGTGATGCTCTGAAGATTGTCGAGCTTGCTGACCATGAGCGTGCTCTGGTCTGGAAGGATGGTCGCCTTGCGTACATCGTTGGGCCTGGTCGTCATGCGTTCTGGAATGAGCCTTATAAGATTGAGGTTGAGGTGTTCGATACGGATGTTCCGCGTTTTGATCATGCGAAGCTGGATGCTGTGATGGCTTTCGATGTTGGGTCCAAGTGGTTGATCAGTGTGGATGTTTCCGATTATGAGGATGCGTTGTTGTTTAAGGATGGTGCGATTGTTGAGACGCTTCGTAAGGGCCGGCATGTTTTCTGGAACACGGTTGGACGTGTGAGGTGGAGCGTTGTTGATCGCCGTGAGCAGGTTGCGGATGTTGCGGGCCAAGAGATCATGACCAAGGACAAGGTTACGTTGCGTGTGAATCTTCTGGTTGCGTATCAGGTTGTTGATTCTGTGAAGGCGGTGACCGTTGTGACTGACCATGGTCAGGCGTTGTACCGTGAAGCACAGCTTGTTTTGCGGGCTGCTGTTGGTACGCGGACGCTGGATACGTTGCTTGCTGATAAGGAGTCGGTCAGTGGTGAGGTTCGGAATGCGCTTGCATCTCGCGCTCAGGGATTTGGTGTTGCCATCAAGAGCGTTGGGCTTAAGGACATCATACTGCCTGGTGAGATGAAGACGATTCTGAACCAGGTGATTGAGGCTGAGAAGTCTGCTCAGGCGAACCTTATCCGGCGTCGTGAGGAGACGGCTGCTGCACGGAGTCAGGCGAATACTGCGAAGTTGCTTGCTGAGAATCCTACGCTTGCGCGGATGAAGGAGTTTGAGCAGCTTGGTGAGATTCTTTCCGGGACGCGCTCGACGTTTGTGTTTGGAGGTGGTGATCTTTCTGAGCAGATTCGCGGGCTGGTTGGTAGCGCCTGCGGCGATGATTCGTGATTATCGATTCGGCGCTCGTTGCGTATCTGGATGGATGTCCTGTCGCTGGGATGTGGGGTCCGGTTACGTTTTTTTATAGAGAAGAAGCCGGCTCGCGATGTTTGATCGCGAGCCGGCTTTCTCATTTTTTTTGGAAATACTGCCCCTGGTGCTTATGGGATAGTTGGATCTTCTATCAGGCGAATATGCTCCAGATGCAGGCGATGGAACGTATCCGGGGCGATGGTTGACTCGTCGAAACGAAGCTCTATTGCGATAACCTCGTCGATGAGCGTGGATGGAAGCAATTCCAGATCCAGCGTTGTGATGGAGCCGGCGGTGGTTCGGAAACCCAGGCTGGTCGAACCCTGTGTTGCATCCACGACGAAGCACTCGAAATCGAGGTTGCTGCTGGATCTTATCTCGAGGCTGATGAATGACGACCAGTCCTGCTGCGGGTCGAGATTGAGTCGGTATGTTGCGAACCCGAACGTGCCGTCCTGATTGTCGTAGACATCGAAGTAGTTGATGTCGTCCTGACCATCGGCATAACTAGCCTCCGGTTCCTGCGTGCCCCATGCGAACTTGATCTTTGACAACTGACCTATGTTCGTATCGTCAGCCGTGAAAGAAGTACGCGTATCGACGCCGGTTTCATAGTCGGCGATGAGGTAGTTTTTCATGGCGTAAAGCCGAACAGTGTCATTGATGGCGAGTACGGTTTCGTCGGCGGCTGCCAGTGCAATTTTCAGTTCCTGGACGCCTTGCGACAATCCATTTACTGGAATCATCAGCTGCGTTCCCGGCGTGAAGTCGCCCTGGTATTCATTGTTGATGTACCAGTGCAGATGTTCACCTGCGGCGCCCCAGTTGGCGAGGTCGTAGTCGATCGTGATGGGCGTGTCTGCATTGACGGTCATGTTGTCCGTGTGGGACGTGATTTCGATGCGTGGATGCACATCGCCTCCGAACATCTGCTGGACCTGTGTAAATGTGTCGCCGTTTGCATTGATCGCCACGACCTTGAGAACGTGGTCGCCTTGCGGGATGTTTAGCAGCCGCCACAGGTAGGGTGAGTCGATGTCCGAACCGATCAGGGTGGTGTTCAGGTAGAGCTGGGCAGACACAATGGGAGCGCTGCCAGATGGGTCGGTGATGTTGGCTCGTACGATGACGCCTGCACCCACGGGGTAGCGAGCGCCGTCCGGTGGGGCGGTGATCGTTACCACAGGTGGCGTTCCTACCTCATGCGTTAGTGCACAATTGACGTCTCTCAGGCAAATGTCGACTATGTCGGTCGCATGCCAGTCATCACCGCTGGCTTGCATCTTAAGGAACAGCGAATGGTCTCGCCAGACATATCGGTGTCCCGCGCCTGTCATGAGATCGTCCACTGAAGAAGCCTGCTGCCAACCGCTGGTTGGAATGCTGAAGGTCGACGGGACGTCCAGGAACTCGTACACCGCGTTGTCGCCGCCGAAGGCGTTCCGCAGTGAGACTTGAAGCTTTTTGAACTTCAGCCCTGTGGAGTAGCGGTATGTGTAGAAGTAAGAGTCATCCATGATGATTTCCGTGATGAAACGGGCATTGATATGACCACTTGTGTTGCTATAGCCGTCGGACCGAATCACGGTGATCGGATCGATGGAGGCGAAGTGTTCGCTTCGGAAATGGGCATAGCGATAGGGGCATGCGTATCCGTCGGTGTTCATGTTGGTTGGCTGAGTGCATGTTCGATCGAACATGACGGGATGGCCTGCCACGAAGGCCCAGTCATCGCCTACCAGACTTCCGTCGAGATCGTGTATCACGTCTCCCCACCATCCGGGGACGTTGCCGATCTTCCAGAAGTTGTTTGGGTCAAGGAATACATTGGGGGCATTGTTGAATGTCAGGCCTATGGCGCGGTTATTTGCATGTTTGTGGGCCCCTCCGCCTGGGAAGAAGGCCGTCATGAACGGGCGATCGTAGTTTTCAAAGTGTATATTGGTGAAAAGGAACCCCTGATCGTATACCTGAACGCCTCGCCAGTTTGAGTTGCTACCGAGTTCGGCTGCCTGCGGGGCATTGTTCGAATACCCGACAAACAGCGAGTCTTCCAGAGCGACCGGATTGGGTGCCTGAAATCCATTCTCGCAGTTTGCGACGATCATGTTCTTGAAGATCGACTTTTCTGCTGTCTGGCTGGCTGCACATGGCCAAACCCCCTGTTTGCAGTTGGAGACGGTGAGTCCCTGGAGAACCGCCGGTGTTGGTGGATTCATTCCGTGTGGACCGCTTGGGTTGCTGCAGGCTGTATACCCCTGCCGAGATGAGTGGACACGGTTGTTTTCAAACTTCCCGAACTGGGCAAATAGTGAGTCATCGCCCTGAAGCATGCCGTACCAGTAGCCCGAACCCTCAGAACCGGCGGCTGCATTGTTCGTGTAGATGTTGTCCGGGTGACGAATCCAGAAGGTGGCTGGACCATTGGATGCAGAGCCATTGCGATAATCGGATTCGAGTACCGCATCTACTTTCGGTACCTTTCTGGTCAGGATTCCCAGGTTGTGATCGAATGTGTTGTCGACTTCAGTGCCATTTTCGATGAAGTAGGCATGTCCCAGGATATCGTAACATACGTTGTCCGATATGTCCGCGTTGTTGGTTCCATGAAGGGTGACGCATCGGTGGTAACTGTTGTGAATTGAGCAGTTTCTGATGTATTGTCCGGTGGCATCGCCTGCGAGGTGCCAGTGGAAGGGGTATCGGGCGAGATGACCTGCCTGGCCTACCTGATAAAACTCAACGCCCGAGACACGGGAGAATGCACCATTCATGGTCATCATGTGTGCACCGTAACCGTCTGAAGTTGTTCCTTCGGCAGCCTTCAGCACGATGTTGCGTGTCAGCAGGCCCACTTCCGCGCGTTCATCGAGAACCCAGGAAGTCACCCCGTTGTTGTATGTGGTCTGTTCTCCGTAATGTTCGAATTGCAGTCCTGGGGTGAAATCTATGGTCAGCCCGTTGTTGCTGACGTTGGTAATGGTGACTTCTTCTCCTTCGTTGGTATTCTCTGAAGTGGGTGCAATGACAATCTGATCACCGATGCGCCAGTCGACCGGGTCAATGACGGTAATCGATGTGTCACCGACGGCTGCTGTGGCGCTTATCTGTGTCCAGCTGAGACGCGGTTCGCCGTGGAGTTCGATGGTTCCACCTTGTATGGCCATGAGGTGTTTCGTCGACGGTTCAAAGGTTCCATCGCATCGGGTATCGCAGGTGGTCTGTTCACAGTTCGGAGTTTCAGGCGGAGTGCATGGAGGGTGATTGTGGGGCGCGTTGAGTGTCATGGTCATATTTTGAAGATGTGGACTTGTTTCCGATCCACATTCGAACCAGCCTGAGACATTGATGAAGTTTGCTGTGATGGATACGTCGTCGTCTTTGCAATACAGCGATCCCAAGACCGTCAGTGATTTGACATTTGCGTCAGTATCCAGCAGAACCGTCTGGCCGAGGGGAATCGTGGCATCCACGGTTGGACCGGGTACGACCCCATTCTGCCATGTGCCTGGGTCCGACCAGTTGTCTGCGGTTGCGTTGAGGGACTGAACCTGCGCCTGGTCGATAAAAGCGGAGTTTCCACCGTTCTGCATGCCGACAAACGTGAGCACGTGGGACGAGCTGTCCAGCAGAATATAATCGGTGATGTACTGGGTGTAGTTTTCATCGGGCGGGGTGATGCTGAGTATTTCCGTGCCATCGATCCGCAAGCTGATAGTTTGCTGGTCAAGATTTCCGTTGCCTCGCAGGCGCTGGGCAGCTTTGACCCTGAATCTGTATCGGCCAGCGGGGTATATGAATTTCTGACTCACTGTGCTGTTCGAAGCATTCTGTATGAAGCAGACCTGGTCTCCCTGGGGTGCGGGGGGATTGAAACGTGTGAACCCACTGCCGTTGCCGGCCAGTCCGGTTCCGCCAGTGAATGCCCAAAACGATCCTCCCGGCGTGTACGCAAAATCGTTACCCTGATCAGGCCATTCAAAACCTCCCTGCCTGATGGGGCCGAGGATTGGTAAAACCGGACCGGCCTGGAATTGTGCGAGTAGCACGTCACCGGTGAGTATGGCAGCCAACATTACAACGGTTCCACAGAGCGTCCTGTGCATAAGTAGGACTCCTTTCCTGTCTGAGTAAATTTTGCTTTTCACCTGCGACCAATGCTTCTGAGATGAACAATCACCCCGCCGCTCGCGAAACCTGAGCGTTGACAAATTCGAAATGCGACAACGTGCGTTCTGGGGCAGGTTTTCCCCATCAGATGAAATCTGAAGCACTACTTTAGCATAATCCGGTACGAATTCAAGGCTGTTTGGAGTAACTCAAGGCTGCTTGAAGTGTTGCTGGATGGCATCGCACATCTCTGCAGAGATGGACGCCGCTCTGCAGAGATGGACGCCGCCGGGCATATCCAGCCTGGCAAAGAAGAAATCGGCGGCAGCCTCTCTGGACGGCTGATATTCGTCAAATCGACAGGTAGGCGTTGGGGCTGGGCGGTGGAATTTCAAGACCCGTCATTGCTCGGCTCGAGGTCGTTACGCCCCGTGTAAACAGGTGATTCACCAACTCCGGTTGGCAGATCATCAGGATGTTTTTCAGTACATAAAATGGGGGCAGGTCGCGGGGCATACTCAGGGTTGCGATCCATCGTGTGGAGCAAAAACGTCATGATCGCGCGATCCCGGCTGACACGCTGATCAGATGATTCAAAAACACCGGCGTATACCGTAACCTGATCAGGTGGCCCACCATTTCACGTCGTATTGCTGAACTCTTTTGTCGTGGGTAATCAGGATCAGATTTTCCAGATTGGCCTGAACGATCTGAATGCGGTCGAAGGGATCCTGGAGGAGGATCGGCAAATCACCCACAGCCAGGGCGTGATGGATGTTGATGTCTAGCACCTTAATGATGTCAGAACTGAGCACGTCTGGTAGATTGCCGGGAATGTCGAGGCGCCCGATGGATTTCTTGATCGCCATCTCCCAGGCGACGGCAGCGCTCACAAACACATCATTATCCGCGTCTGAAATCGCCTCGCAAGCCTCAGAAGACAATTGGGTGGGATCTCATCCAGCCACCACAAAATGACGTGCGTATCCAGCAGGTAACCACTCACGGGCCTTCACCCATGAATCCTGCATTCATCTCTGGAGGCAGGGGTTCGTCGAAATCTTCATGGATGCGGACAAGACCTTTCCACTGAGCGCCAACGCGCGGTGCGTGGCGATCAGTATAGGGGATCAATCGTGCAATGGGCTTGCCTGCCTTGGCGATGATAATCTCTTCACCGCGCGCAATCCGCTCCAGCAATTTCGAGAGGTGCGTCTTGCTGCTTCAGTGGATGTTTACCATCCCCATAGACTTAGTCTACACGACTAAGTCGTTCTAGTCAAACCGTGTTCCATTATTCGGACGTTAAGACCGGAAATAGCTCATGAAACCCCTGCAGGGCGGGTTTCACCCGCCGGAAGGTAGGTCGGGCATTGCCCGACATCGACAAACCCAACGCGTCACCCGTCCCCCAAACCACCAAAATCTCCAATATACAGGCAAAAAACCGACCTCAACATCACAACCATCTCGCACAGCCATGCCAATCCCATATTTGACTTCTGTTAGGCAACAATATATACTGGGCCATCAATTCAACGGCAGAAGGCAACAACGCATGTCCAGAACAAGCATCGCGTTGGCATACGGTCGCAATGGACATGCCCATATGATGGGGAGCGTCTTAGCTAGCTACGTCCCCGTTTCAATACCCGGATGCGATTCAACAGCGCCTCGATGAAACTGAATAGCGAGCTCAACCGATGATCAAGCTCAACCCAGGCGACGAAGTGCTTGCCGACATAGGAACGAATTCGAATAATAGGATGAGTCGAGTTTACGCGGCTCTTCCTACCTTATCCGCAATCGCGATCGTAATGGGCATTCTTGTTGGGATACGGATGGGCGGGCTTGTCGTTCTGAGATGGTTGTCATCGGTGGAGTCCGAAGTCGTTGCTGCGATTATCGCTGGCGCCGCAACGTCTATTGTCGGATTCGGTGCTGTCATTATTTCCCAGCAGCGATCTAAAACGCGCGAGATTTCGGAATCGCATCGTCCGCAGAAAATCCAGCTTTACGTCAGGTTCATCAAGAAAGTCATGGACGTGATGATTAAGTACAAGAATGACAACTCGGGCAACGCTATCGCAGAAAACACGGAACTGGTGTCTTTCTACCAGGAATTCGTCACTGATCTTGTCATATGGGGGTCGCGTGATGTCATTCAGGCATACGGCAAGTTTCGTGTAGCGTCAGAAAATAGTGATTTGAATATCCTGGTTGCAATGGATGACCTACTACGGGCGATGCGGAAAGACCTCGGGCATTCAGATTGGTTGCTAAAGCGCGGTGAGTTGATCAAGACGTTTCTGAAGAATCCCGATGAACTCGATAAGTTCATTTGACTCCATAGGTTGGATCTAATGTAACTCTTCATCCGTCTGCGGCGATTGGATTGAGTAGGGTGTAATACGGGTGACTTGAAACGGGGGACGCAGTTATTTTTTCCTTCAACCATGTAATAATCCCCTAACTTTATCCACAATCACCCAGCCCCGAACCCGACCGCTGCCAGCCAGTACTTCTCCGTCATAATCGCAACCGCCAGCAGGCCCCAGATCACGATCGTCCCGATAAACGGCTTATCCCGCACGATGATATCCATAGGCCCCTGGCGATTCCCGCTCTGCACCAGCATGGCAAACCGAAACACCCCATAGACCACCAGCGGCATCGTGTACAGCAGATGGTCCTTCCGAAACGGCGGTGCATACTCCGGGTTGCGATCCATCGTGTAGAGCAAAAACGTCATGATCGCGATCCCGGCTGACACGCTGATCAGATGATTCAAAAACTCCGGCGTATACCGAAGCAACGTCAGCCGATGCTCGCTGGCTTCCTCCAGCGACCCAAACTGAGCAATCTCGCATCGCCGCTTACCGAACCCCATGAACAAGCAAATCGTAAAAGTACAAACGATCAGCCACGGCGACACCACAACCTCGACCGCCTCCGCACCGGCTGTCGCCCGAAGCACAAACCCCACCGCGATCAAAATCACATCCAGAATCATCCGGCGTTTCAACGCCAGCGAGTAAGACAATATCACCACAAAATACGCCACCAGAATGACCGTACATCCGAGTGGCAGCATCTTCGCACTCAACCCCACGCCAGCCACCACCAGCAGGATCGCCTGAACGATCGCAGCCCCCGGCGACACATCCCCACACGCAATCGGACGCGTCTTCTTCTTGGGATGCAACGCGTCAGCCTCACGATCCATCACATCATTGATCGCGTAGCTTGCACTCGAGATCAGACAAAACGCTACAAAAATCAACAGCGTGTTCCAGACCGCGTCCTCGCCAAACTGCATCGCAAACGCAGGACCAGCCAGCACCGCCAGATTCTTGATCCACTGCGCCGGACGCATCAACCGCAAAAATGCCATCATCGCTCCACCCTAAGTCTGCAACCTGATCATGCATTACCAACACTATGCCACATCTCATACCCGCGCCGATCGCCCGACGAAACCCCCATGGAACGCGTACGCCACTAAATTCTCACTTTACTCGCCCGGAACACAAAATCGAAGCAGTTGCGATGGCAGCGGTCTCGATGCGCAAAACATGCGCCCCAAGCCGAACGCCAACGCCACCAGCCTCCTGCAACATCCCCAGTTCGTTATCGGTCATCCCACCCTCCGGACCAATCCAGACCAGAATGTTGCCGTGGACCCCATCTTCTGATGCAGAAAGTTCTGAAAGCATTGAAAATGCAGTATCCTTATGTGCAACAAATACTTGCGAGAATTCACCGAATTTCGACGCAGCCGACTCGAAATCCACTGTTTCAGCGATCCTCGGCGTCCAGTCACGCCCGCACTGCTTGCAGGATTCGATGGCAGTCCGCCGCCATTTCTCGATCACACCCGACCCCGGTTTCACGACGCTGCGCTCGAAGACCACCGGCCATATGCCCCAGACGCCCAGTTCTGTGCATTTTTCGACCAGTACACTCTGCCGAGGCCCTTTCGGAGCAGCCACCGCCAGCGTCACCTTCAGTTCGCTCGGAAACGCCCATTTTGTTATGCGGCCAACTTCTACGAAGACGTCCCGCCGGCTGATTTCGGCGATCTGCCCGTCGGCCACCCCGCCGTCACCGTCAAACACACGGACCGCGTCCCCAACGCCGCAGCGTAATACTGCACGGACGTGCTGCGCCTCAGCCAGCGACAACTGGAGACGGTCATTCCTGGCGATCTGCAATTCTGGATGGTGTACCCGTGGGATGCGCATGGCTGGGATTATCGCTGCTGGTCGGTAATTCACAATACAGGATGGCAATTCTCAGTCGCTCTGGAGATTGCGGCAGTATCCTCCGATGATACTCCGGATACCGCGAGACCTGATTTCTATGCCCGACCCCCCTGAACAAACCGAACCCAGCCCACCCGAACCCGATCCGCCTGAACCCGGAGCGGCTGGATCCAATACGCCTGGGCATGAACCGGCTGAGCCTGATTCGTCTGCACCTGATTTTCCGACGCCTGATCCTGTCAGCCCTAATCCGCCAGGGCTTGACCCGTCTGGACTGGACCCGACCGGGCTGGACTCGGCTGGGCTGGACTCGGCTGGGCTGGACTCGGCTGGGTTTGATCCGACCGGGCTTGATCCGACTGGGCTTGACCCGTCTGTGCTTGATCCGACCGGGTTTGATCCGACCGGGTTGGACCCGTCTGGGCTGGTGGGAACAGAGGTTGACCGTGTGCTGGACGAAGCCACCGACCTGTCCCACGAACTCGGTCGGGAAGTCGGTATCCTCAAGCCGGCTGCAACCGGGATCGACGATGAGGCGTCGGGTGCATCCGACGGGGCAGATCCCCTGTCACCCGGATCGACCGGGGAATATTCCGAACTGCCTGCATCTGGAAGCGCCGATCTCCCCTCTTCCGAGCATCCTGAACGCGTCTCGCACGAGCAACTGGAAGCCGAACTGGTACACGTCGAAGACCTCATCGCTGAGATGACAGATGAGACTGACTATGGGATTGCGGAGGAAATCGACGCCGCAAGTTCACTGGTCGCAGAAGAGAACGCTGCCTCGACCGATGACGTGATCTCTGATGGCGGGGCGCGTCCGGGTTCGTTCAATGACAATGATGTCGTTGAAGCCCACGCTGCTGAATCCGAGGCTGCGGAATCCGAGGCTGCTGAATCTCACGTCGCTGAATCCGAGTCTGCTGACTTCGATGTCGCTGAATCGGATGTCGCTGAATCAGAGGCCGTGGTTCCTGACAATGCAGTGAGACCGTCCGATCTTGTCGAAGAGACGGGCGATATCTCGAAGGAGTCCTTGAATTCACCGCAGCCTGATTTAACAGATCTGGAGGCTGCACGGTTCGTCTCAGAGACTGATCCGATCCCGGACTTTACGGATGATTCGCCCGCTCCCCCCGAGGCGTCGGACGTTTCAAAAGAGACTGAAACAGCACCCGGGAAGCCAAAAGGCGATTCGTCATCCAATCCATCCAAGTCATCCAATCCATCCATCTCGTTTGGCACCCATGTGGCGAGAATGCGTGCGATCGCCCTCAGGCATGCCTGGCTGCCGATTCGCGAACGTGTCTGTATTCCATTTTACGATCGCATCTGGTCGCCTGCCCGCAATGGATTGCTCCTGGTGGCTGAGGCGCTCGTTACGGGACTTGATAAACTGGATCAGGTTTTCACCTGGGTAGAATACGATTTTCGTCGGATTCTCGCGTGGCTTGCGGCGGCGGCTATGATCGCTGCTGTCTCGATTACAGTGTATTCATTGATTGCCTGATCGCTCTTTGTCCCCTCGATTCCCACGCCCTGAACCACCATCGATATATTCTGCCCTCACAGCCACCGAGACGGTCGTAGAGTGATGGTTCATTCACGACGCTGATCCTTTTCTGCTGCATGTTCCGTGTCATTGTATGGTATCTAAAGAAAGGGTGCCACCGGCGGACAGTTCGTCAGTGGCACCCTCGGATTGACTGGAAGTTGGCGTCCTTCGCCGCGTTGATGCAACGGGTGCTACAGTGCGAGTGCTACAGTGTGGGTGCTACAGTGCTAGCAGGAAGGCTACCAGGTCTGATCTTTCCTGCGTGTTCAAATTCACGCCCGTCACCAGATTGAAGAACTCGACCGTGTCCTCAAGCGTGAGCAGGCGACGATCGTGCAGGTAGGGCGGTGAATCCTTGATGCCGCGGAGTGGGAAGGTCTTGATGGGTCCGTCGGCTGACGCCATTCTGCCATGGATCATGTGCGGTTTGAAGAATCGCTCCGTCTTAAGGTTGTGCATGAGGTTGTCGGTGTAGAACGGTGCAGGATGGCATTCTGAGCAGCGTCCCTTGCCAAAGAATACGGCTTGTCCTCTCATTTCGGATTCGGTGGCCAAGCTCGGAATCAGCTTGCCGAAGATGTCCAGTTTTGGCGCTGGCGGGAAATCGAGAATCGACTCCATCTCAGCCATGAAGTGGACCTGGCTGCCGCGCTCGAGGACATTGACACCCTTCTTGGCAGCGATGACATGGTCGCCATCGAAATAGGCTGCCCGCTGCTCAAATTCGGTGAAGTCTTCTACGGTTTTCAATGCTCGCTGCGAACCGAAGAGTCGTTGGATGTACACGCCACGGAGCGGCGGCGTGTCGAGACCGTGTCGGAATTCCTGCGGTCGGATGTCGCCGACGAGGTGTGTGGCTGCGTTGGTGTGACCGTTCACATGGCAGTCGAAGCAGGTGACGCCACGGTGGGGTCGTTCCGAGCGGCGGTCGCTGGTCTGGTTGAACTGCTGCTGCGGGAAGGGCGTCACCAGAAGTCGCATGCCCTCAATCTGCTTGGGGTTCAAGATGCCGTTGAAGAGTTCATAGTAGTTGTCGATGGTGACGACTTTGCCCTGGGAGACGTCGCCGAGGTCCGGCCTGGTCGTGAGGTAGATCGCAGGCGGGTAATCGGGCAGGAAGTGGGTGGGCAGATCGTAGTCAAGGTCGAAACGCGTTAAGTCGCGTGCTTCCTGCTTCTTGATTTCGTCGATGTGGTATTGCGGGAAGACCATGCCACCTTCGGGGTGATTGGGGTGGGGCAGCGGCAGAAAACCCTTTGGGAATAGTCCCGAGCTGCGAATTTCGGCGGGTGTCATGTTTGCAAGCTTAGTCCAGGTCATACCCGGCTGAAGCTTGACCCGTACGCCCGATTGGATCTTTTTGCCCATGGACATTTTGTGATTACCTGCAGAATGGTCGTCCAGATCGTACCGTTCAGCCAGCAGGTTCGCCTGCTTTTTCATCACTCTGGCTTTGTCTGCTTTCATGCGCGTCATCGTCGTCTGGAAATCTTCCCTGGCGACGACGGGTGCGTAACTGTTGGGTGGGGCAGCCACAGCCGGCGATAGAGGTAAACCAGCCGCAATTGCTATCAATGTCGCAGCAATGGTGGTGGTCGTGTGCAAACGATGTCGTTGAGGGTCGTGATTCATCGGATTTGTCTCCCTTACTTTGATGCCTTGGTTTTTCTGTTCGGATTCCTGGATTCTGACGCCAGATGCGTTCCATCCGCGCCTGGTTCTAAGGTGGTGGTCACCTGCTCCTCCTTGCGACAATCGAGACAGACTCCACGGAGTTGCACATGGAAGTCGGTGATCTCAAAGCCAAGATGATCGACGTCCGGAAGCTTGAGCGTGCTGAGTCGCTTGTCCTCCAGATCGATGACCTTTTCGCAGTGCAGGCATATGAGATGATGGTGATGGTCCGTATTCCCATCGAACCGCGCAATCGCACCGGGATGGCAGATCTTGGTGATGAGACTGAGACGGACCAGCAGGTCGAGTACCCGGTATACCGTCGTCCGCGAGACGCCTGGAATGCGATTCTGAACCCCATCGTATATCTGATCCGCGGTGGGGTGGTCACAGCGTCCAAGCACGTCCTCGAGAACGGTCCGGCGCTGGACGGTCATAGGAAGCCCCTGCTCGCGGCAGAATTCTTCAAACCGTTGCAAGGCTTACTGGTGGTTGGTGTGTTGCGTATCCATGCTAAATGGTAATATATTGCAAACAGGATGTGATGTCAACAGCCAATTTGTACTGTTGTAGGGGCGGAGGGGCTTCAGGGATTGATACGTCTTGGACCCAGCTGGTTGAAGGCAGCGTCTGAGGCGCTGCGGAGGAGCATGGCGACGGTGACGGGTCCGACGCCTCCGGGGACGGGTGTGATGGCAGAAGCGACCTCAGACACCTCCTCGTAGCGGACGTCGCCGACGGTTTTCGTGGTCCCGTTTTCCTTGACGCGGTTGATGCCCACATCGATGACAACCGCACCTTCCTTGACATGCTCCGCCCGGATCAGGTCTGGCTTTCCGACGGCGACGATGAGGATGTCTGCCTGTCTCGTGTGTTCGGCGATGTCGCGTGTTTCGATCTGGCAGGTGGTGACGGTGGCGAGTTCGTGCTGCAGGAACAGGGCGATCGGGCGTCCGGCGATGGCGCCCTGCCCAACCACGACGGCGTTCATTCCTCTGGGGCAGCAGTCCACTGAGCGGAGGATTTCCATGACAGCCAATGCGGTGCAGGGTGCGATGATCGGGTTGTCGTAGAAAAGCAGACCGATATTCGCCGGATTGACGCCTTCGACATCCTTGTACGGGTCGATTTCGTATTGGGCAACTGGCGTGTCGATACCGCTCGGCAGCGGGAGGTTCAGCAGAATACCGGTGACGGTCGGGTCGGTATTGAGTCGGTGGAGTTCCGCCCGGAGGTCCTCCTGCGTGGCTTCCGGAGCAAGGGTGTGGAGTCGATATTTGATGCCAACCTGGCCACATTGAGACTGCTGGGATCGGGCATAAATCGCTCCGGCTGATGGGTCTCCGACCATGACGGCGTCTAGCTGGACGATGTGACCTTGTTCTCCGAGTTCGCGTACGCGCTGGGAGGTCTGTGCTTTGATGCTTCGTGCGATTGCGATTCCGTCAATACTCCGCGCGCTCAAGGGCGTTCCTTTCATGATGTGTCTATCGCGGTTTATCGCCTAATTGGACGCGGCGTTCAGGTAGTCAATACGGATATAGTAGAGGGATATTGCGGTTCCGACAACGCAGACGATGAGGATCGCCTGCTTGATGTGTCGGATGACCTTCTCAAATCTGGTGAGGCTGTTGGGGTCGGATGCGAGTCGGGTGAGCGAATCGATGCGGTTTGCGAGGGATGAATGCCGCCAGCTTGGTTCATCGAGTGGAATGCCATTGAGTTGAGCGACGCGGTGGAGGGCATCGTTGAAGATTCCCGCCCCGGTAGCACAGAGACCCCCCATTGGATCAGACTGAGGGCGGGATGTTTCCTTTTCCGCACTGATTTCATGGTTGTTTGCATCGTCGTCCGCGTGGATTCCGCACGGGACTTTGCACTCATTGTTCGATACCGGCGTGACGCAACGTGCTCCGAAGAGGTCTGCCTGACGCTCGAATCGCCGGCTGATAAAACCGAACGCTCCCGCCCAGATCGCCATGATGAATGCGAAACCCATAGCCTGGATTTCTGCAAGGGACAGGCGCACCCAGGCATCCGGTTGTCGCGCGTGACGATACAGAATCTCCACGAAACCGGCGGCGATCAACATGCTGGCGAATGCGAATAAGAGGAAGAACTGGATGTGTCGGTGTTTGACGTGTCCTGCTTCGTGGCCAAACACTGCTTCGACCTGTTTGTCTGGCATGGAGCTAAGCAGTCCGTCCGATAGCATGACATATCTGATTTGTGGCAGCAATCCCATGACCGCCGCATTGACGGTCATCCCGCCGCTCTTCCAGACGAGGATGTCGCGGCAGTTCAGGTTGACCCGTTTGCACATGAGTTCGAGTTCCCGGCGAAGCGGTCCATCGGGGAGGGGTTCGGTCGGCCAGACGTGCTTCAGGATCCACGGTGCGATGAGGAAAACGCCGCAGGCAGACGCGCCGAGGAGCAGGTCGGTGGCGTAGGGGATGCGAAACCACTGGACGAGCGTTTTTTCAAAATGGGTCGCGAGATCATAGCAGATTAGGATGAGTGTTGTGGGGATGACGACGGTGAGCAGTGAGTGGCGGATGTGGAATTCGAGGTATGTTTTGAGGCTCCAGACGGGGTCATGCGTTTCCCAGGGAGCTGTGTCAGCCACACGAAGCCGAATGGCGCGGTCTACCGGGTAAGAGGCGGTCAGGACGAGGATGGTTCCGATCAGGAACGGGGTGATGGTGAACAGGCCGGTGAGTCCGGGTACAAAAAAGGGCAGGGGGATGTTGGTGACGATGTCGATCCAGTTAGTGAGCGTGAGGTCTACAGCGAAACCAGCCAGGACGATCGCCCTGAGGACCAGGATATGACGGTGGTTGGCGTGTTGTACCCAGGCAGGGTCCCGTTGGCTGGAGTCAAGCCTTCTAAGGGTGAGCTTCATCAGCATCCGTGCGAGAACCCACAGCGCGGCGACCTGGCCTGCGATGATGACAAAGGTCCACGAGGTATTGTCAACAGGGGGTTGGAACGGACGTTCCTGGGACCACCAGATGAGTAGGGCGTAGGCTGCGATGATGTATAGGTGCATTGTTTGGTTATGGTGTCCGATGTTGTAGCAATGGTGTCTGATGTTGTAGCGCTTGACCGCCGCTTACTATGATCGGTGCGGACTGTTTGTACAAGGAGATCGCCGGGATGAAAACCAATGCAGTGGCTGATGATTCCGTACGCATGCTGCTCGAGCATTCTGGCGAACACGCCACTAACTGCCGGTGAAGGCTTGCTGGAGGGATCCAAAATCGGCGAAATCCACGTTCTGGTTGCCGTCGAAATCGAACGAAGCACAACTGTCGCCCCCCACCAGTGAGGTGCCGACGCAGTCGAAATAGCTGCCCAGATCACTCAAATCGACATCGCCGTCGCCGTCGCCATCGCCGAGGATTCCGCCCGTGACCGCGAATGTCATCTCAGAGGAAATGCCAAGGTTGCCAGCCCAGTCCATGGCCATGACGGAGTAGGCGACCATGGAACCAGCGGCCAGTCCTGGAATTTCGCCGCGATAGAGGTCGCCGCCGGACCAGACCATCGGGACGGTCTGGGGCGATCCGTTTCCAACGCTGTAAAGCAGTTGGATGCCGCGATCGTGGAAATTGTTATCGCCCGTCATCCCGTCGCGGATCGCTGCCCGCACCACATAGGGACCAGTCGAATCGTCCGTATCCGCTAGATCGTCCAGTTGGGCTGTCACGGGTGCGAGCGTGTCGATGGGGCCACTGCTCATGTAGATGCGGTTTCTGAAGCTTCCGGATTCGCCCTGGGCGGTCACAACATCCAGGCGACCATCGTTGTTGAGGTCGCCGATTTCCACGTCCAGCGTTGAGTCCGATATCACTGTAATCATGCCCGGGGTCAGTTGCAGGACGCCGTTGTTGTTGACATACACCCGCTCGCCACCGCTGCCGAGGCGGGCGATGATGTAGTCGAGGTCGCCATCGTTATCGAGGTCGAAAAAGTCGCCGTCGTTGTCATCCTGAAATGGGTTGCTCGGCAGGACAGCCGCAGTCACATTGAAAAAATCACCCGTACCATCGTTGCGGAATGCCCGATCCGTACTGCCGCGAACGACCATCAGGTCCAGATCGCCATCGCCATCGATATCGCCCGGGTCCACTGAATATGTTCCGCTGCCATCGTTGGGGAGGTTGCTGAGGGTGATGTCGGTATAGAAACCGGCTCCGTCGTTTCGCCAAAGCTGAGATCGACCGTCGCGATGTCCCATAATCAGGTCCAGATCGAGGTCGCCGTCGATATCCGCAAAATCGCAATCAATGCTCTGCGCGACGCCCACGCCCGGAAGCCTCGTACCGGTTTCGTCCGAAAACAACCCCGTTCCATCGTTGATGTACAGCTTGTCAATGCCGGTTCCGAAGGCTGATGTTCCGGAGTTCGTGAAGATGATGTCCAGATCGCCATCGTTGTCCACATCGCCGAAATCGCCGTCTGAACCGCTGAAACTGGAGGTCGGCAGTGCGGCGGAGTCGTGGGTGAAGAAGCCAGATCCGTCGTTGATCAACAACCAGGATTGCGTGTTGAACGTGTTGACGATGAGGAGGTCCATATCGCCATCGCCGTCCACATCGCCGAATTCGACGTCCCGCGTGTATCCCAGAAGGGTGGTCGGTAAGCGCAGCGACGTTTCATCGACGAAGAATCCGTTGCCATCGTTGATATAGAGGCGGTTGCGCTGCTGCTGTTGTGGGCTGCTGAACCCGCGGCCGTTGGCGAAGAGCATGTCCATATCGCCATCGCCATCGATGTCGGCCATGTCCACCTGCTCGGAGTATTCCAGTGGGGAAGCGGCTGGCAGGCGTGCATTCGTACTCTCAACGAACTGCTGCCCCATGGCGGAACCCGCCCCGCTCAACATCGACACCATACACACAAAAACGTACATATTCCGATAAACTGAAGACATCGTCGCTCCTTGCCGCTTGACTTTTTGACTCAAAAGCCCGTCTGCCGGGGATTGACTTCCCCGGACATGGTTTCTCCGTGCCTGACTTTTCGAACATGACTTGTACGAATATGACTTATGCGAACATGACTTGCGCGAACATGACTTATACGAACATAGTCACCGATCATAATGACTTGCCGTGTGCGAAACTACCCGGGGCTGCTTATTCGCTCGCCACCGCAATCCGTCAATTCCTGCTTCATATGGGTGCTGCTCCTGATGGTAGTTGGGTACTGCTCCTGTGGTTGAAGGTGTCGCAATTGTGGAAATCAAGCCTCCCTGTGTCGGACGGGTGTCGCAGTGTCGGGTGGGTGTCGCGGAATTATGGGCGTGTACATCCCAGAGCTGGCGATGATATTGCAGTTTTGTGGTGTTGCAGCTTTCAGGTATCCCCTCATCTGGTTGCCCCCCCTTTATCTTTGGTCCCCATGTACTTGTCCCCATGTGCTATTACCCACCCCCATTCCGTCATTATTTAGTATACACCATGCAGCAGGAGTTGTCCAGTAAAAAGTTAGGAAAAAGTAAGATATTCGTAAGCTCTTTGTTAGCCAGTGGTTGCCGGTGTTTGTTGGCGGCTGATCGTGGGAATCTGATGTCATTGGGTATCTTTTACGGTGCTGGATTTTCTATAGTGCTGGTTGGAACGTGTGTTGGTGTGAATCGATGTGCAGGTGTGAGATGGTATGTTGAGAGCAATGGTAAGCAAGGCAGTGATGGCAGGATGTGTGCTGATTTCGGCGGCGATTGCGCGCGGGGAGGTGTTCACCTGGGAATGTGATTCCTTTCCTGTTGCGGGGGGTTGGGGGTTGTTGCAACAATTTTGCGTACCCATTCTCTGGGTTGAGGATGGACAGTACATCCAGCAGCTTGATATGGTTGAATGCCCTGGCAAAGAACAAGGGGGACACGATTCTTATCGCCGTACACTTGACGATTTCGTTGGGGGGCCTTCCTTTTTCCTGGAGTGGAAGGTCGAAGCGAACGGAGATGCATCCGAAATTGTAGCTGGTGCTCCGACCGCAATGGCTGTCGGAAACTCGTTTGGGATCAGGTACACTTTTTTTGTCGCCCGCGATCGAGCAAAGTTGAATCGTGACAACCTGCTTCCAATTGTGTTCGCTGATTTTGAGGCCGGTGTCCCGCATGTTCATCGTCTTGAACTGGTTAACGGGCCGATCAATCTTTTCTGGTGGTACATTGATGGAGAGTTGGTTACGAATGGTATAGCTGAAGGCGCATTTCCATCCAACGGTCCCCGAATTACTTGGCGTGGTAAGTCTTGGCAAATGCCTGCCTTCAACCGGTGGGATTGCATTCGTTATGGGGATATTGCTGTGGACGGCAGTGGGGATTTCGATAGTGCGGATGGGGTTGGGCTTCGGGACTGGCGGTACTTTGAAGAGTGCAGCAGGAACAGCGGGATCAGTATCGACGCTGGGCCGGGGTGTCGGTGGGCGGATATGGATGGTGATGGCGATGTTGATCTTGTTGATTTTGCGGGGTTTCAGGGGGTGTTTGGGGGGTGATGTGTTTATGCTTCGCTGTTGGAAAAGCACTGGTGAACAAGCCGCCAGTGGCACGCGGCGCTTTGCTATTGATTTACGCGGTCTTGGGGGATGTTCGGTTGATCTTCGGCTCCCCCACCTCTGAAGAGGTGGGCCACACGGCCCGGCACCCTGCGTAAGCACTGGCGGGCAAGCCGCCAGTGGCACCCTGCGGCTTGGCTACATGGATCAAGGATGGGTCATCCGGTTACGAATGTCAATCCGCTTCAGTCTCAGAGCGCGATGGGACAAGATCGGACCCAATCAGCATCAGGGCGGAACGACCGAAATTCCGATGGATCGGCGCGATCTGGATTAAGTCAGGGGAAGGCGTATTTTCGGGCCGATTGTGCTTGAAGGAGGTGTTGGAGGCGTGGTATCATGGACGTGTGGATCAATGATCCGGTGCAGCCTGAAAGTGCAGTCTAAAACTGCCGGGTCGAGGTACATCTGTGCGAGCAATATCATGAATTTTCGACAGAGCATTAATCGACAGGGCCGTAATCGACAGGGTCTTTCAGTTCTTATCGTGTCATCCCATTGCGTTCTTTCGGTCATCACAACTTCTGCCAATGCCGGAGCTCCTCCCGGAGTGATTGCCGATCGGGTCGATATTGGTCATTACCGACACTGCATGGAGGATCTGCTGTATACGCGCCTTGGTGACAACCGTGGATTTGGTCCTGAGCACGACCTCGCCCGCGACAATATTCTGGCGGATTTCATGCTGTATGGTTTCGATGCGGAGCTTGACCCCTTCCAATATAACGGGACGACCTACCACAACGTTGTTGCGACGCTGACGGGCTACGAGCATCCCGACGAGATCATTGTCGTGGGTGCACATTTTGATTCGGCCAACAATCCTGGAGCAGATGATAATGGATCGGGGTCGGCTGTGGTTATGGAGACGGCCCGGTTGTTTTCCGGGATGCGGAGTGCGCGCACGATCAAATTCGTCTGCTTCGATCGTGAGGAGCAGGGCAAGCGGGGCAGTGTTGCGTTTGTTGCGGATCACGCCGATGCGAATATCGTGCTGGCTGTGACGACTGACATGGTGGGGCATAACAGCGGTGCTTATGGGATGGATATTTACAGCAAGAATGCGTCCGCTGCTGCTGCAAATGGTATCGCAACGGCGATCGACACTTATGGAAACGGTCTGTCGGCGTTTTTGAATTTCGGTAATTTTTCATTTTCGGATCACTGGTCGTTCGAGTCGGTCGGGATACCGGCTTTTGTTGTCATCGAGCGATGTTATCTGTGCAACGGGTTTTACCATACGCAAAACGACGCGATCGATGTCTCCCCGGATTACATTGACTTCGACATGCTGAAGGATCTGCTGCGGTCGGTGGCTGGCTATGTTGCGGAACAGGCTGACGTTTCGCTTTATGGCGATGCGAATGACGACGGGGATATTGATTTCGGCGATTTTGCGATATTTCAGTTGTGCATGGGGGGCGATGTATCGGTAGACTGTCGTCCGTTCGATGCGGACGGGGATGGTGCGACGACCCTTTCAGATTTCGCGTCATTCGGTGCTGCCTACACAGGACCCCGCTGAATGCCGGATTTTGGGTTGGAATCGTCGTTTTTCAGCGTCAATTCTAGCATCAGTTGTCCACCCGCCCCTTTCAATCTCCGCCGCGTCGATTAGTATCCGCGACTGGTATTCGGACGGACTGGAGCGTTCTGGTCGGAGATGATGTCGTGCGCTGCCTTGAACAAGGACGTTGCTGCAAGGATATACAACGTGAATAAAACAGGTTCCATAATCTTGATGTCTGCACTGGTCCCTCTGATCGTCGGCGGTGTCTATTTTGCGGCGCCGCTGCTCGCGCCCGCCGACGATGCCGCCGCCGCTCAGCTTTCAGCGAGTGTCGAGCGTGCTCGCCGACTTCTGGTGCAGTATGGTGCAAACGAGGAGCGTATATCCGGCATTCTGTCGCAGCTTGCAGCATACGACGTTGATGTCAATCTCGAAGGGGATGACGCGCAGGAGATTTTTGAGGAGCATCGCGAGTTCATCGAGCAGGCTGAGGAGGTGCTCAAGGATCGTTTTTCGGGGCGCACTGCCATCGCGCGTCGTGAGCTTGAGGAGCGATTCAAAACCGCAGGTGGTGTGGCAGACCAGCCGTTGACGCCTTCGACGAAACTGGGCGGCAATGCGGGGTCGATGGCGAACGCAGCCCGTGAGGGTATCCGCGTCCGCGACCGCCTGTTTCAGCAGAACAAGGGCATTTTGGCTGAGGCATTGCGTGAAATCGACCAGGGGTTACGCGATCATACCCTCGAGAAGGCGCATGGTATTTCTGCAGAAGCCAACCGACTCAAAGGTGCGATCGTGGTAGCAATGGCGACAGCCGCCGAGCGGCAGGCTGATCTCGACCGTTCGATGGCTGACGGACATCGTCGTCGTCTTGTACGGTTGGCTGCGAGAATTGCGGAAGTGGACCCGCAGCGTGATCTGGTTCAGGACAGTGGGATCCACGAAAAGATTGAGACACTCCGGGCGGATGTGGAGGTTGTGCGACAGAACATCACAGATGCAGCCGACCGCCTGCGGGTGCTCGACGCAGCCATATCGGGATTGACCCTGCAGAGTAAGGACGCGAAGAACCGGGCTGACGCCGCGCGCGGGGAGATGGACCGACTCAGTGAGGAGGGCGTCGACTTGCTGGACCCCGACGGATTTGAAACGTTCCGGGATGCATTTGAGGCTGCCTCTGTCCGGTATCGGACAGCCCTTGCTGAAGCCCATCGCCTTGAGCATGGTCATCTGGCGGGTGCCCGTATTGATGATTCGGGCGACTTTGTGACCGGGGAATATGTCCCTGTGGACGACGATGTCGAGATTCGTCGTGAGCGTGGGATCAAGGACTATCGAGACGAACGCGAGACACTGGCATTCGATCTGGAAGGGCTGGAGCGGCAGGCGAGTGATCTCGAAGCGGCGGTGAAGGGTTTTGAGCTGCTGGCTGAGGAGTATGCCCGCCGCGCAGGCGACGCCAGATCAGAGTCTCAGTCGCTTCAATCGGAAGCAGCCTCAACCTTCGCAGAATTCGAACAGAGGGTGACAGACGCCGACGCATCCATGGACAGCGCAGCACGCAAAATCGCCTCGGCTGTGTCTGCCTATCGCACAGCTGCTCGAGCGGTGGGTGATGTCTCCCGAGCCGCTCAGGATCGACTCTCGCTCGCAAGCCCTGCACAGCAGGACGCCTCACCTCTGAAAAACCTCACAAAGGACAAGTGGCGAACCGGTCAGATTAACAACGAACTCGCCCAGGCCCGCGTCGCTCTTGCTGTCATGCATACAAAACGGTTTCTCCACGCATCTGCAGACTACAGTCTTGTTGTCTTTGCGAAGGAGGCATTTCAATTGTCCGAGGCGGACCCATCTGTCTTTGCCGAGCGTCGCGACGAAGCAAGGGAGTCTGCCATGGAAGAAGCACGGTCCGCTGCCTCTGATTTTGAGCGATCTGCCCGCGAACTGGGTACGAGTTGGACGGTCCCCGCGCAGGCCGCTGCGGCGCACGAACTGCTCGCCATCCTTGAAGACCCTGCCCATCGGGCGACGGCCATCGCGAATTATGCCAATGCGATCGAGACCCGGGATGATTGGCCCGCCGTTCAGTCGCTTGTGAATCGCCTGGCCCAGCTTCGCAACTAACAACACCACAAGAATATACAGGATGCTGCGTGGGTGGGTTGTCTGCTGTTTTACGCGATTTCCGCGAGGTCATGCGTCAAGGGTGAGAGGTTTCGAATGAACTCCTTTGCCTGTGGCGATAGAAATCTCCCTTTCCGAAGCACCACGCCGTAGGTCCGTTCCGGGAAGTGTCCCTTGACGGAAATCGACCTGACGGGTTCATCGCCGGTCAGGCAGAAGCTCGGGACTATCGACACGCCCAGCCCGATCTGAACATACTTCTTAATCACCTCCCAGCCTCCAGCCTCCACCCGCACATGGTAGTTTAGGCCTCGCTGCTCCATCGCTGCTTCGATCAGTCGGTAGGTCGTGAGCTGTCGCGGCGGGAGAATAAGCGGTTCTGCGGCGATGTCTTTCATGCTCACGCGCTTTCGATCCGCCAGCGGACAGTCCATCGGCGTGATGAGCATTGGTGCGTACGTCCAGATCGCAGCAAACACGATGTCATCATGCGTATCGATCATGGACCCGACAGCGAAATCAACTTCACCCGCCCGCAGCATTTTCAACCCGGTCTGACCTGTGACATTGTGGAGCTTCAGTTCGATGCGTGGGTAACGCTTGCTGAAAGCGTGAACAAGTTCCGGGAGAATGTAGAGGATGGTCGATTCGCCAGCGGCGACATCGAGTCTGCCTTCGCCGATCTCCTCGCGACGGGCTGCAAAGGACGCAGGGAGGTTGTCCATCCCCTCCACGAGTGGGGTCGCCAGGACGAGCAACGCTTCCCCATCGGGGGTGAGCGATATTTTCGGTCCATACCGTTCAAACAGCACGACCCCCAGCTCGCGCTCCAACGCCTGGATCTGCAGAGACACGGACGGTTGACTCAGAAACATCTTCTGAGCTGCCTTCGAGATGCTGAGCGCCTTGGCTGCGTAGCAGAATCCGCGTAATTGTTGCAATCGATTCTGCTTGTAGTAGGCGCGATGGACCTGCTTCGCCACGATGTTCTGCCCCCAATTTCCATAATAGATTCTATCAATACTATACATTGGCACTATTAGTTTGCCTAATTATTCTTCAATCGCTACGAATGATACGTACGAGATGGAAAGGGGAAAAGTAATACGACCCATAATGCAGTATGTATGGAGTCGTTTCCTGGCATACTTCTCGATTGAACATGCACCGATAACGATATTTCCTTTGGAAAAAAGGGGTGAGTATGGTTGCGCGCATTGCGACAGTTGTAACGGACGGTATATCCATAAATGGGCTGGTGACGCCCGAATACGCAGAAATCCTTACACCAGAGGCGCTCGCGTTCATTGCGACGCTCCACCGGTCCCATAACGCAACACGCATCGACCTCCTGAACAAGCGTATCGATCGCCAATGCGATATTGACGCCGGGCATATGCCCGGTTTTCTGGAAATGACTGAGGGGATCCGGGAATCGAAATGGAAAATAGCGCCCATACCGAATGACCTGCGCGATCGACGCGTGGAGATTACCGGACCCACCGATCGAAAAATGGTCATCAATGCCCTCAACAGTGGCGTGCAATGTTTCATGGCAGACTTTGAGGATTCCAATTCGCCAACCTGGGACAACATGGTCCAGGGGCAGATAAACATGCGTGATGCAGTCAATCGCACCATCGCATTCACAAACTCCGAAGGGAAGCAATACAAACTCTTCGATCATCCTGCGACGCTCATGATCCGCCCGCGAGGTTGGCATCTGGTTGAGGAACATCTCAGGGTCGATAATCAACCCGTTTCCGGTAGCATTTTCGATTTTGCGCTGTACTTCTTCCACAACGCCAGGACGCTGCTCAATAACGGTTCTGGACCCTATTATTATCTTCCGAAATTGCAGAACCACCTCGAAGCACGACTCTGGAACGACCTCTTCAAGACCGCTCAGGACGAACTGGGCATCCCGCGTGGATCGATCAAGGCAACCGTGCTCATTGAGCATGTGCTGGCCAGCTTTGAAGCGGATGAAATTCTGTACGAGCTTCGGGACCACTCAGCCGGTCTGAATTGCGGACGTTGGGATTATATTTTCAGTTTTGTTAAAACATTCCGAAATAATTCCAGATTTGTATTACCGGACCGTGACCAGATATCGATGTCCGTTCCATTGATGCGGAACTATGTACGGTATGTCATTCAAACATGTCACCGCCGAGGTGCCCATGCCATGGGCGGTATGGCTGCACAGATTCCGATAAAATCTGATCCGAAGGCAAACGAAGCAGCCATCGCCAAAGTCCGTGCAGACAAATTACGCGAAGTTGAAGAAGGGCATGATGGGACGTGGGTGGCGCACCCCGGACTGGTATCGACTGCAATGGATATATTCAACGAAAAAATGCCAGGCCCGAATCAGATCGATCGGCCACGCGGGGATGTCATGGTTACGGCGAACGATCTGCTCGAAGTTCCGCGTGGGAATATTACGGAGAAAGGACTTCGACACAATATCAGTGTCGGCGTCCAATATCTGGAAAGCTGGTTACGCGGGAATGGCTGCGTACCGCTCTATCATCTTATGGAAGACGCTGCCACTGCTGAAATCTCACGCACACAGATATGGCAATGGATCCGCCACCGTGCAAAGCTGTCTGATGGATATGTCAAGCGGGCAGATGGAACTGTTGCGCAGACAGATGGCGTTGTCATCACGAAAGAACTCTTCAAATCAATGCTCCGCGATGAGCTGAAACATATCAGAGAAGGGGTCGGAGAAGAGCGTTTCGCTGCGGGTGCTTTCGTCGAAGCCGCAGACATCTTCGATCGCATTTCAACCGACGAAACGCTCGTCGATTTTCTAACGCTCCCCGCATACGAACTATTGGGGAAGCTGCAAAACAAGTGAATCTGAAACTGGGACGCTGAAACTGGGAAACTACAAATATAGAAAGCTAAACAACAGGAAGCCAAGACTGGGATATTGAACCCGGAGGAGAAAAATATGATTATCAACGGTAACCGCGACGTCATTGTTCAGCAGATGCAGGATTATTGGAAGAAGGATCCGCGCTGGGCAGGCGTTGTACGACCCTACACGGCTGAGGATGTCATCCAGCTTCGCGGCAGCGTCAAAATCGAGCACACACTCGCAACACTCGGATCAGAACGCCTCTGGAGCCTCATGCATACCGAGGATTATGTCCACGCACTCGGAGCATTGACCGGAAATCAGGCTGTTCAGATGGTCCAGGCCGGACTGAAAGCAATCTATATGTCCGGCTGGCAGGTAGCCGCCGACGCGAACCTTGCGGGTCAAATGTATCCCGACATGAGTCTCTACCCCTCCGATAGCGTCCCAAATGTTGTTAAAAGGGTCAACGCAGCGCTCATGCGCGCCGACCAGGTGGATCAGATGAGCGACGATCCGACGGGTAAGTACTGGTTCGCACCGATCGTCGCAGACGCGGAAGCAGGGTTCGGTGGCAACCTCAACGCATACGAGCTTATGAAACTCATGATCGAAGCTGGCGCCGCCGGCGTGCATTTTGAGGATCAGTTATCGTCCGCTAAAAAGTGCGGTCATATGGGCGGAAAAGTGGCGGTCCCCACTGACCAGTTCATCCAGAAACTTATTGCGGCACGGATGGCGGCCGATGTCTGCGGCGTTCCAACTGTCCTTGTCGCACGCACCGACACCAATGGTTGCAAGCTTCTCACCTGCGACACAGACGAGCGGGACCGGCCATTCATCACTGGTGAGCGCACAAGCGAGGGTTTCTTCCGGTTCAATGGCGGGATGGACGCTGCCATCGCCCGAGGCCTCGCATACGCCCCACATTGCGACATGATCTGGTGCGAAACTGCCCATCCCGACCTGGGCGAGGCAAAGCGATTCGCCGAGGCAGTCCACGCCGAATATCCCGGAAAGCTGTTGGCCTACAACTGTTCCCCCTCCTTCAACTGGAAGGCCCAGCTCGACGACGCAACGATCGCAAAGTTCCAGCGAGAGCTGGGCGCGATGGGATACAAATTCCAGTTCATCACTCTGGCGGGCTTCCATTGTCTTAATCTCGGCATGTTCGAGCTGGCTAGAAAATACCGCGACGAGGGCATGACCGCCTACGCTTCACTTCAGGAGCATGAATTCGACAGCGACCGAGATTTCGGATACCAGGCCACCAAGCACCAGCGGTTCGTCGGAACCGGATATTTCGACAAAATCCAGACTCTCGTCACTGGCGGGGCGGCTGAAACGACCGCACTGGCAGGATCAACCGAGGAGGAGCAGTTCGAGGCAACCCCTGTCAAACTGGGTCGAAACGGTCGATCCTGACGAATCTGTTGAATAAATAAGTTGCCGCAGGAATTGCGATCGTGTTCCAGCGTGCAGAATTGAATAGAATCGTGGTCAAACCGGCGTGCGAGAAGGTCGCATGCCGGTTTTTTTTTTGCATTTCCGACATAAAATCCGATTTTGTTGGCGAGAAACGCGACCCGGCTTATGTTACAACATATGGCTGAGTTTGGGGTATCGCGTAGCGAACCGGGAATGGATGAGGATAGGAGCTTGGGATGCGAAAGAAAATGAGCGCGGGTGTATTCGCGTGTATGACGGTGGCAATGGGCATGGCGGCGGGAGCGATGGCTGCCGAAACGGGCGTCGTTGAGGATTTTTCCGGTGGCGACGCGAATGGCTGGTTCGCCCAGACACCTTCAACCAACCCTGGTACCGGCGGTGTTGGTGGCGATGGTGACGGTTTTCTGCAGATGTCTCGCACGCCGGATCTCCCCGGCCCGCTCGGAATTCACGCCCGGGACAAAAAACTCCACAGCGCATTCCTCGGCGATTATCCTGCGGTCGGTGCAACCTCGATGACATTCTGGTTGAAGAACCTCGGTGCCATCGATCTCGAAATCCATCTCGGGCTTGCAGATGGGCAGTTCGGTCAGGGCGCACGCTATTCTGCCATCAAAGGGGTCATCCTGCCCGTCGGGACGGACTGGACCGAATTCACGGTCGACCTCCTGGCAGACGACTTCGTGTACATCGGGTTTGAAGATCCCCCGTCTGCCACATTTGATGAGGTGCTTCAGGGCGTGAATGCGGTATTCTTCCGCCACGACACACCGCCCATTTTGCTCGGACCTCCGACCATGACCGCTGGCGTCTTCGGTCTCGACCGGGTCGTATTGAATGGTGCGCAAGGATGCACCGGTCCATCGGGTGATTTCGACGGCGACGGTGATGTAGACCTCCTCGATGCAGCCGCCATTCTCGATTGCATGACGGGGCCAGGTCCTGCTGGAGAAGACTGTACCTGTGCATTCGATTTCGACGGTGATGTCGATATCGATTTTGCAGACTTTGGTCAGTTCCAGATCAGCTTTACCGGGAAATAGGTTGGAAAGAAATAGGTTGGAAACAGGTTAGACAGTCACAGCGTTCATCACCCGTCAGGATGATGAACGCTGTGCAGTATGCATTGCTTAACGCGCGATCGAACTGTGCCTTCGTCGAGCGAAGATCAGTTGTCCCGCGATCATCAGGCAGATGGCCAGGTTCAGCATACCCCACTCAGACATCGTCGGAATATCACCTGGTGCAACGACCTGGAACTGCCGCATCATCTCGTGGTCCTCGTGTTCGAGGATGTGGCAATGGTAGGCATATTTCCCTGTGTAGCTCTCGAACCGGGCGATCACACGCACGATTTCAAACGGATCGACCCGCACGGTGTCCTTCCACCCCTGCTCATGCAGAGGGGGTGCTACGGGAGGACCCGTCGTGACAATCTCGTCACCAACCATCATGAATGGCTGACTGTCCAGTACCTGGAACATCACAAGGTGCATGTGCATCGGGTGCATCATGCCGGACTTGTTGATGAACCGCCACGTCTCGGTGGTATCAAGAACCGGGAACTCGGTGATGTCGTTCCACATCAGACCGTTGATCGTCCACATTGCACCGGCACAGGGTTCAGCCACCTTGCTTAACTCGAAATCACGCGTGACGACCGAGTCTGCTTCCTGAAGCACCTCCATCGGACGCAGTTTCGTCGGGATCGGGTCGGTATCACCAGGGTCCGCCGTCACGATGAACTTCATGACTTCGGGAATCACACCGACGCCAGCCAGTCCGGGGTAGGGTGCAGGAGCGCTGTTGGTCAGGATGATTTCGGTTCCCGGTGCGAACCCGGCGAAATCAATGATGACATCCGCACGCTCAGCCGGTGACAACGTGATTTCACTCACCGTCACCGGTGTGGGCAGCAATCCACCGTCCGTACCGATCCGCACGAAAGGATCGCCCGACGACATCGCAAGCGTCAGCGTCCGGGCATTGCAACCGTTCAGCAATCGCAGGCGATATTTGCCCTGCTTGACGTTCAGGAATGGCCAGGCTTTTCCATTGACCACCATTGTATCGCCAAAGAAGAAATCGCCCAGGTCGAAGGGATACACGAGAGATCCATCGGGGTTGAACGTGCGATCCTGAATCGCGATGGGAATCTCGAACTCGCCATCCGGAAGACCCAGACTCAACTCGAACGCGTCACGAATGATGTAGAATGCAGCAAGACCGAGTTGCACGTTCAGTCGCGTAATACCGATCGCGTGATCGTGGTACCACAACGTGGCAGGAAGCTGGTTGTTCTCGTAGATGTAAGTATCACTCTCGCCGGGCAGGAAGGTGCTTTCAGGATAACCATCGTATTCCTCCTGAACATGAGCGCCGTGAAGATGGACCACTGTGCGTGGATTGTCGCCTTCGGTATTCGGACCATGCGCACAGAGATTCACTGGAAGCAGATGATCGGTTCTCAACACCCCAAACTCATCGCGGAGGTCGTTGACCCACTCCACCGTAACCTGCTGACCACTCGTCGCCTCGATCGTAGGACCGGGGTACAAACCTTCATATCCCCACAACCGGGTCGGTGGCAGGTCGCGATGAAGCTGCTGATCGAACTCAAGCATGTTGACGACATAATGAGCCACCCCGCCAGACGTGCCCGTGACAGGTTGCAACACGCCGGGAATCGGCAGAGCATCGACGTAGGGTTCCAGGATCACCGGGCAGAGGCCGGGGGAGCATAGATTGCCCACGCCTTGAAAAACGCCGCCCAGAAGCGTGCAATCCGCATCCGTTGTGTCCGTGCATACCCCACTGTTCTCGCAACACGCACCAATGGCAGGAACACAGGGATTCGGAAAGCAGGGTGCATTGTCGCCCTGATAGATTCCCCCGCTATTGCTGCAGGCGAGCGGCGTGAGGTTCGTGCAAGTTCCATCGCCTGCACAGCACGCACCGGAGATCCCCGAAGTTGTGTAATCGATCGTCAGCAAAGGCCGCAAACTCGAATTGCTGTTCTGGCGAGATGCAAACCGCCTGGCAGACTGTGTCACTGCTTCGTTACCAATCAGAATCCACCCAAATTCACCGGCGGGATTGTCTACCCAGTCCTGAACATCAGCCACCATCTGCGCGGTCGATCCCCAGGTGTATGAACCGACACCGCCGACTGATGCACTCCCGCTGACCACTCCGCTGAAATCACCACCAGGGGATGCCCAGAACGACGAGTTGAAAAATGTATGCAACCATGTCGTATCACCGGTAGCAGCCGGTCCACCTCCACCTCCACCACCAGCACCACCGCTGGGAAGCGACGTAGATTCGCCCCAGTCAGTATTCAGGCGATGGAGACTCATCGCCGGAGTTCCCGATCCGGCACGCGTGACATTCAGTTCGAGTACCACGCTGTTGATGGTCGCTCCAGAAGGAACATTGCCAGCCACATCGAAGAAGAACACCGCCCGTCGGGGAAGCAATGCGGGGTTGTTATTGTTCCCCGAAAAAACGTGTTGCCCTGCCCCATTGCTTCGAGTGCCACCGTTGCCGTCATACAATGTGTTGTCCTTCGACGGCCGTAGCACCACCTGGGCGGCGTCCGTCTCGGGCACAGAATAGAGACCCAGCAGGGTGACTACGAGAAGAAGGGACGGTATCGATCTGCACGTCATGTTCTTTTCCCCATATCAATATAAGTAAGAAGACCAATGTACTTGGACCCAGCCGAATCACATTTTGGCCGGGTCTGTCGAAACCATGATAACGACCACGCCATTCAGTTTCCAACGCTTAGGACACTATTTTGTAAAGAGACAATTTAATTCCATCATCGCTTGCCTCCGCTTTCTTCATCGACAATATCAAGCTACCGGATGCTATCGCAACAGAGAATTGCAGCGATGCTTCATATTTTGGCGGTTCACTGGAAGCACACTGAAGGGATCTCTGAGGGGCTTGCGAGGTTCAAACGGATTGACGTCAATGGTTTGAATCTACCATGTCGAGGAGCATTTCTGCTGTTCGGGCAGATGCCCCCGGTTTTTCGATGGTGGTGATGATTTTTGCGAGTTCGCTTCTCATGCTCGCGCGGCGGGATTCGTTGCTGAGCAGGTCCAGGGCTGTCCGGATGATGGGGGCTGTGGAGTCGTAATAGGGCATGAATTCGGGGATGATTTCGCGCCCGGCGAGGATATTGACGAGGGAAAGGTGCTTGATGGCGAGCATCCATCGTGCGAAGAGGTGGTAGAAGAGCTTTCCTCCGTTGTACATCGTAATCATCGGGGTGTTGTAATAGGCGACTTCGAGCGTGGCGGTCCCGGAGGCGACCAGAGCGAGGTCGGATGCGGTGAGCAGTTCTGCGTTTTCGTCCCGATGTAAAGTGGTACTTAGATTTTGATGTTTTCGGACCATGCTTCGTACAACAGGCTCGAGATCTTCTCTGGCGACACTGATCCGGATTCTGGCGTTGGGGTATGTGTTCCGGATTGCGGCTGCTAATTCAAGCTGACCTGGCAACACCTGCCGGACGACGTGCATTCTCGATCCGGGCAGGATGGCGATTACGGGGTTGCCGCCATCTCTGAGCTTCGCGACCTTGTCGGAGTCGATCTGGTGCTGGATGAGCGAGTCGATGAGTGGGTGGCCGACGTAAGTTACGTCGAATCCATAACTTGCGAAGAATTCCTCCTCGAAAGGCAGGATTACAGCTAGGCGATCAATTCGTGCTTTAACCTTGTGGATCCGGTATCTGCCCCACGCCCATAGCTGTGGGGCGACATAGTACAGGACTGGGATTGCCCTTGATTTGGCGCGAAGGGCGATGGGGAGGTTGAGCATGGGTGAATCGATGAGAATGGCTGCGTGGTACTCGTTGTGTGCGAATTCGTGTGTGATATCCGCCAGGAGGTTGGCTGCTCGTTTTACGGACCCCAGCGCTCCAGTGAGCATGGCGGCGTTTTTTGTGAAATCAGCGATGGGGTAGCAGCCTTCCTGCTGCATTTTCGGACCTGCGACACCGACGAATATCGCGTCTGGGCGTCGTTTTTTGATTTCGCGCATGAGTGCAGCGGCGTGAAGGTCTCCGCTGGGTTCTGCTGCGGAGATGAAAATCCGGGGTGAATGGACAGTTTGATGGTGATGTTGGATGGACATTGTGCGACGTTGTAATCGGTTGAGTGGGGCGTGGGCAAGGGAGGAGCATGTAGAAAATGGGTTGGAATTCTTCGTGTTGTGGGTTGATTTTGCGTTTATTCCTGTTACTTTGATTGGTCCCGTGTTCTCCGACTGCTGTACTTATGGGTCAGGAGACTGAGTTGGATTGACAATGGTTCACGCGCGGATAGAGATTTCCTGGGATTCATCAAGGGGTTGTGCCGCGTGGTGGATGTGTAGGGTCTGGACAGGCAGGCAAAGACAGGACAGGAGATTCGAGGTTGGCATCACCCTTAGTACGCAGCCTGATTGACGCCGGGATTCATTACGGTCACCGTGCAAGCCGTTGGAATCCGAAGATGGGTCAGTATATATTCGCCAAGCGGAACCTGATTCATATCATTGATATTCGCGAGACAGTGAAGGGTCTTCTGCGCGCGAAGAAATTTATATCTCAGATTGTTGCCCGTGGTGACGACGTGCTCTTTGTGGGTACGAAGCGTCAGGCTCGGGATTCGGTCGTGCATCATGCGACGAGCATTGGCATGCCTTATGTTTCGGAGCGTTGGCTTGGCGGGACGTTGACAAATTTCCGCACGATTCGGTCTCGTCTGACTCGTCTTGCAGAGCTTGAGGCGTTGGAGGCTGACGGTCGCGCGAGTGAGTTTGGCAAGAAGCAGGCATCACGGAACACTCGCGAGCGTCGCAAGATTGCGCGTAACCTTTCCGGTATCCGTGAGATGTCGAAGTTGCCTGGCGCGCTGGTTGTGATCGATGTGCAGCGCGAGCACCTCGCCGTGCGTGAAGCGCGGACGATGGGCATTCCGACGGTTTGCCTGATCGACACGGATTCTGATCCTGATTTCGCGGATATTCCGATTCCGGGCAATGACGATGCGATGCGGTCCATTGAGACCATACTTGAGCATATGGTTGCTTCGGTTCGGGAGGGCATGCGTGCTCGGACCACCGCTGCTGAAGAGAAAGCTGCTGCTGAGAAGGAGACTGGTCGTCGTTCTGAGCGGGCTTCTGCTCGTGTGGATGATGGTGCTGGGGGCGGTTCTGCCGGTAAGCCCCATGTCGACGCTTCTCCTCCAGGCGGTGCATCAGACGGGACAGCCACTGTGACTGCGACGGATGTGGCTGCTGCGGATGCAACTGCGACACCAGAAGCTGGTGGCTGAAAGATCTGACTGCCGGCCGGTGGCTGGTGTGCATGATTGAAGGCGGTTGCGGATGCGTGGGTATCGAGACGATATGTGCGTTGTGTTTCCGGTTTCGCCCCATGTCGGCGATCTGAGTTTCGTGGCGCTGTGCGTTTTGTGCTCCTGTGAGTACCGTTCTCCTGTGCGTGATATGTACTCCTGTGCGTTTCGGGGTTTCTCCCCGCGCTGCATGGCTGCGGTGGCTGGGGTGTCGTCTGATGAGGAATGAGCCCTGACGCGTTGCTGTCGAGTTGCTCTCCTGCCAGGGTTTTTGCGATTGATTGTTGTTATTTTTCCGGTGTATTCAAGATACTGATTCACGAACTGATAATACGCCCGCGATCGATGCGGGTAGCGGGTGCGGCAGAACACGCGACCCGCTGATTGACGGAGATTTGAAGACATGGCGATTAAGGCCGCACAAGTTAAAGCACTGCGAGATGAGACAGGCCTGCCGATGATGGAATGCAAGGCTGCTTTGTCCGAGACCAATGGCGACGCGGAAGAAGCCAAGGTCCTTTTGCAGAAAAAGTATAAGGGCAAGATGGAGAAGCGTTCCGGCAATGAGACGGGTGAGGGTGCCGTGGCTGTTCACATTTCGGACGATAAAAAGACGGGTTCGATTATTGATGTTCGATGCGAGACTGCACCGGTTGCCAAAACGGATCAGTATGTCGCGATGGCGGATGCGATCGCCAAGACCGTCTGTCTGAGTGATGCTGCGTCTCCTTCGCTGGATGAGGTCCTTGCGATGGACTCTGTGTCGAATCCTGGTCGTACGCTTCAGGGTGAGATCGAAGAGGTTTTTGGTTTGCTTCGTGAGAATATCAAGCTGACAGCGTGTACGAAGATCACGACCGGGTATGTGTGTTCTTATGTGCATCACGATTGTAAGACGGGTGTGCTTGTCGGGTTGGATGCTGCACCGACGGATGATTCGATCGGGACGGACCTTTGTCATCATGTGACCTTTTCGAACCCGATGGCGATCGCACCGGATGGTATCCCGGCTGAGGATGTTGAGAAGGTTCGGTCTTTGTCCAAGGAGATTGCCGAGGGTGATGGCAAGCCGCCGAACATCGTCGAGATGATCGTTGAGGGCAAGGTCAACGCATTCTACGCTGAAAAAGCGCTCATCGAGCAGGAGCATGTGAAAGTGCCCAAGACCAAGGTCAAAGACGTCCTCAAGGCTGGGGGCGTCAATGCGGTCACCCACATGATCTACTGCAAGATCGGATAATAAAGTCGAAACCAGAGGGAGCCGAAAGGCTCCTTTTTTTTATCTATTTGAATGGATCTATTGCACGGATTGGTTGAGCAGCGATGGCTGAGCTGAAATACAAGCGGATTGTGTTGAAAATCAGCGGTGAAGGTCTTTGTGCCACGGGTGGAGATGGCATTGATGCCGACGAGCTTCGTCGCATTGGCGAGGAAATACGCGGCGTTGTGGACCTGGGTGTTGAGCTTTGTCTGGTGATAGGCGGGGGTAACATCATTCGCGGCGGAGATCTTGCGAAGCGGATCGCAATCGAGGAGGTGGCTGCCCATTATATGGGCATGTTGGCCACTGTCATCAATGCGATGGCGCTTCAGGAGATTCTGGAATCGCTTGGAATTCCCACGCGTGTTCAGTCTGCGATTGCGATCGATCGCGTGTGCGAACCCTTCGTGCGACGACGTGCGATCCGCCATCTGGAAAAAGGTCGCGTGGTGATTTTTGCGGCTGGTACGGGCAACCCGTTCGTGACGACGGATAGTTGTGCAGCGCTTCGTGCGTCGGAAATCGGTGCGGACGTGCTGTTGAAAGCGACGAAGGTTGATGGCGTGTACACGGCTGACCCTGAGACCGATCCGGAGGCAGTTCTGCACAAGCACATAGGATACGATCAGGTGATCGACGCCCGATTGCAGGTGATGGATCTGTCTGCCATGGTCATGTGTCAGCAGAATCGTATTCCGGTGATCGTTTTCAATCTGAAAAAATCGGGTAACATGCGAGCAGTTGCACAGGGTGAAGAGGTTGGGACGCTGGTCGACGCTGGTTAGCATCTCGCCTGAACAGCAGCGGTAAATGGAACAATACGGAGTCCGGTTCGCGGAATGATGGATTTCGCGGGTCTGTAGAAAGGTTGCGATAGATGTCCTCTGCCATTGAAAAAGAATGCCGTTCTGCCATGTCCAAGTCGGTTGAATATCTGAAGGACGAGCTTAAGGGTGTCCGCACCGGTCAGGCGACGCCTGGGCTGGTAGAGCATGTCCGAATCGAAGTGCAATCGTACGGAAGCACCATGCAACTGCTGGAACTGGCAGCCATCAGTGTCCCCGATCCGCAGACGATCATGGTCAAGCCCTTCGATCCGTCGACTGTGAAGGACATCGAGCGTGGTCTCCAGTCATCAGATGTCGGGATCACCCCGATGTCGGATGGTAAGATTATTCGCCTGCCGATACCGCCGCTCTCCGGTGAACGTCGTCAGCAGATCGCCTCTCAGGTCAAGAAAATGGGCGAAACGCAAAAGATCGCCATCCGCAATATCCGCCGCGATATGAACAAGAAGATCGACGCCGACAAGAAAAGCGGAGCATTCAGCGAAGATGAGGCAGACACCGCCAAGGAAGTTGTCCAGAAGGTGATCAATTCCTGCGAGAAAGAGATCGATAGTCTCATCGCTGCCAAGACGAAGGATGTCTCCGAAGGGTAGCAGAAGAAGCGTCATCCTCCCGTGTTTGCTCCGCCCGGATCCCGGTTTGCTCCGTCCGGGCCGGATGGGTTCCAGTCGGTCAGATTGCACTTTTCTGTCGGATTGTACTTTCAGTCGGAATGTGCTTCTCGGTCGGAATGCACTTCACAGTCGGATTGTACTTCTCAGTCGGATTTTACTTCTCAGTCGGATTTTACTTCTCAGTCGGAATGCACTTCAAATTCCTGGTGGTATCGGGTCATGACTGCCTGACGCGTGATGAGGCATTTCACGTGGTCGGAGTTGTTGTCCATACCGACCGGGAGCGACTGGACATTGGATTTCGCAAACGCGTCCATCACATTGTCGAGAGTTTCATCGGGGTCGATAATCGGGATCCCCTGACGGAGCAGCTCGCCCACCAGCAGCAACGGGACCGCCTCCGGTTGCAACAGGGCGGTGCGGATGTCCTCTGCGATGACCAGGCCTTGGAACGCACCGTCCGGGTCGACCACGACAAAATCCCCCGTTTCATTTTCGGTCGCAAGGTCGATGAGCTTCTGCAGGGGGTCTTCGGGGTGGACAAGGACTGCGGGGGAGGTGGCGACCTGGTGGGCTGAGATGCCCTTGAGAATCGTCAGGTCTGCCAGCGTCCCGACGCGAACACCTCGGCGTCGCAATTTCAACGTGTAGATGCTGTCGCGGCAGAGATTCTGGGCGACGGTAGTAGCCACGATGGCTGCGAACATGATCGGAAGGATGACCTTGGGTTCGCGTGTTATTTCGTAGAGCATCACAATGGCGGTGAGTGGAGCGTGCGTGGTGCCAGCCAGCACGGCAGCCATCCCTACCAGTGCGTAGGCTGTGATGCTGTCTTGCGGGATCAGTCCGACCTGGTAGAGGATGAGTCCGAACGCTCCGCCAGTTACCGCACCCATGAACAGCGAAGGTGCGAAAATACCACCCGATCCGCCGCTGCCGAGCGTGAGGCAGGTGGCCAATATCTTGAGTACGAGCAGCAGCAGGAGTAATCCCACGCCCTCGTTGAATACTTTCGGGGAGATGGCTGTCTCAATCAGTGTATACCCGTTCCCAAAAAACGAAGGCATTTGATGGCTGCCAGGCTCAGTTGTCAGTAGAAAGATGAGTCCGAGAATACCAAGTCCAAAGGCGCCGATCGCTGGTTTCAGGTAATCGGGGATTGTGAGACGGTCCGCGAGATCCTCGGCAGCGTAGAGTGATTTAATGAACACGGCTGCGACGATCGCACAGAGAACGCCGAGGAGGAGGAAATAGGGAAGCTCCAGACCGCTGAAATTGTATTGAGCGTCCTGATATACCTGGAAAATGGCGACATCCCCGCCGCCGAAGCGAAGCGCGTGCGTGATGGAGCAACTGATGACGCTTGCGAATACGACCGGTGCGAAGGCCCGGAGCGAGAAATCTTTCAGGAATATTTCAAGTGCGAACAGAACCCCGGCGATCGGTGCGTTGAAGATGGCTGCGATTCCGCCCGCCACCCCGCATGCCACCAGGATCCCCATCTGGCGGCGCTCGACATTGAGAAATTGTCCAAATCCGCTACCAACCGCCGCCCCAATCTGCACGATCGGTCCTTCGGTCCCAGCCGACCCGCCAGACCCGATGGTCAGGGCGCTCGCCACTGCTTTGACGATCGCGACGCGGGCACGGATAACGCCACCCTGGCGATATATCGCGTCCATCACTTCGGGGACACCGTGCCCCTTGGCCTCACGGGCGAAGCGGTATGTCATGGCACCGACCGCCAGGGCTGCCACGACCGGCATGACGACAATCATGTAGGGTCGCCCGGCGAACAGTCCATCGCTCGCGCCGTATGCAAGGTGCGTTGCATACTCGATCAGTTCGAAAAAGAGGTGCGCCCCAAGCCCTGTGGCTGCCCCGATGAGCAGTGCGAGCGTGATGAGGAAGTACTCCTCCTTGAACCCGCCACGGGCCAGAATGCGCAGCATCAACACGCGAAGCCGTCGTCCTCTTGGGAAGCGATTTATCATGCGTTGAAGCGATTCGTCATGCTATTGGTTCGTCGCCATGCTATGGACTCGAGGAGAACTCTCAATCGTTTGCTGCGGCTGGAAGGCTAACCGCGCAGGGCGTGCTTCGCAACAGGAGGGGCACATTCGCGGTCGAGCGATTTATCGCGTATCATCATATTTCAGCGGAAAGGTACGTTATGGAAGGGCGGGTACAGCTCGGTAAAAACACCTACATCGCTCCGACGTCCTATGTCGGTGGCGATGTGGTCATCGGTGACGAATGCACGATCATGCACCACGTTACGATTCGGGGCGACGTGGGAAAAATCACCCTCGGGCGACGCGTCAACATCCAGGACGGATCCATCCTCCACACCAACACCGGCGACGATTTAATCCTCGAAGATGGCGTCAGCGTCGGGCATCGAGCCGTCGTCCACTGCCTCAGCGTGGGGCGCGGTACGCTCGTCGGCATCGGGGCGATCATCCTCGACGGGTGTGAGATCGGTGAAGAATGCCTCATCGCAGCCGGTGCGGTCGTCCCACCCTACACCGTGGTCAAACCACGAACGGTCATGATGGGCATCCCCGCGAAACCTGTCCGATCCGTGAACGAGAAGGAACTGGCGTACATGGGATTCGTGGTGGACAACTATCTGCGACTCGGACGCCTCCACGCGAGCGACGCATTTCCGAATGCAGTGACCCCTGCCCGCGCGCCGACGTAGATAGAGTGACACAGAAATGAGAGTGCAAGGTCGGTGATAATGGCCTCGGGTCGGATTCAGCGAAATTTCCGATATATCGAGGCGCGGGCAAGGCGGGGTGAAGATGGGCCAAAATTGCCCAACCTATTCGCTGATGTAACGACAATATTGCAATCAAAGGCATGATTTTGGGTAAAAGATTACAATATTCGACTTTCCAGCAACATTCTTGACACAAACCATCGTCCACGGCGTCAGTCATTATAAAGGATGCACGTTTGTCGCATTGACCGTGCATGAAGTACCGCGAAAATAGCTACCGTGAGGGATTGGGCAGGATATAGGCATATTGACGGTTGGATTGAAGCGAATGAGAGGCGGATGGTAGATAGAGGTCAGTAGCAAGGCGGACACTTGGATGGCGGGCATGGAGGGACAATCCGGCAGTTTCGGCGGTTCAGGCGGCGGCCCATCGGATACGATGATCGGTCGCGTTCTGGGCGAGTTCGAGATTATTCGCGAGGTCGGTCGGGGCGGGATGGGGACGGTCTACGAAGCCCGCCAGAAATCGCTCAATCGGCGGGTCGCCCTCAAGGTGCTCCGGGAGTCCGGTTGTCTGACTGAAACCGCGATCCTCCGATTCCGCCGGGAAGCTCAAGCCGCAGCAAAGCTTCAACACCCCCACATTGTCGGCGTATACGCCCAGGGTGAGCATGACGGTCTATATTATTATGCGATGGAGTTCGTCGACGGACGCCCGCTCATCGACATCATCAACGACGCACGCGGTGGAGGCGCACAGTCCGGTACCGACGTGACCAGGACAATGCCCCAGAGTGCAGTAGCATCGACACCGGGCATCGAAGAAACCGTCATGATGGACTCAGCCAACCGACCCGTCATTCCACGCTCGGACCTGTCTGCCACAACCCAGGAGCAGTTCGACAGCATGACGGCCCACCTTGCTTCGATCGCCGACGCATTGGCCTACGCGCATCGGGAAGGTGTCATCCACCGTGACATCAAACCCCACAATTGCGTCCTGGGCAACGATGGGGTCATGCAGGTGACCGATTTCGGACTCGCACGCATCCAGGAGCAGCCCGGCGTCACCATGACCGGTGAATTTCTCGGATCACCTCTCTACATGTCGCCCGAACAGATCACCGGCGATGCGTCCAAAATCGATCACCGAACCGACATCTATTCGCTCGGTGCGACCATGTATGAGTGGATGACGCTCTCGCCACCATTCCCCGGCGAAACGCGCGCTCAGGTCATCTCCAAGATCATCTCCTCCGAAGTATCAGCACCTCGCCATCACAATCCCATGATCCCCACCGATCTCGAAACCGTCTGCCTCAAAGCGATCGACAAGGATGTCTCACGCCGATACGAGTCGGCCGACGAGATGGCCGAAGATCTACGCCGATATCTGAAACGACGGTCCATCGTAGCACGTCGCGAAAGCGTGTTTTCACGGATGTTTCGTTTTATCTCACGCAATCGTGTGGAAGCTGGAATCCTCGCGATACTCGTCACGGCTGCGATGGTCATTGTGTACGTGCAGTCACGCAAGTTCAACGCTGAACGGATCGTGAAGCAGGAGGAAATCAAACAAGCCGAGCAGGAGCAGGAACAGCTTCAGACCCGTGTCGATGAGTTGGAGGCGGAGCGCACAACCATCATGGACGCGCTCCAGCAGAACGCGCCGATCGAATGGGAGCTGGCAGCCAAGGGTGCGGGCGCGATGTCCGAGGTCATCAAAAGTGCGATGTCCACATTTCAGCCCAAGGCGACAAGCGACGAAGTTGCAACCTTCCCACTACCTGCATCCTTCGCCGACTATACAGACGCAGATCGATCGCTTGTGGCAGCACTGATGGATGAATTCACACAGATGCTTCGGGACGAATCCGATCTGCAGACTGCCATCGGCGGACGGCGTGACCAGGCCTTTCAGGCTGCTACAGATTATTTCCGCCAGGCGCTCGATTCGACCGATCCGCAGCGCGCGTTCGACTTCGTCAATGAGTCGTTCGGAACAGGGCTTCCAGAGACAGGAGCGTGGCAGTTACGCACAATTCTTCTCATTCGGCGCGGTGATTTCTCCGCCGCAATGGAAGACGTTTCCTTTCTGATCCAGTTCAACCCTGAGCGGCCCGCAGCATATGTCTTGCGTGGTCTGATTCGCCTGCTGGCTGACAATGGAAAGAACGCATCGGAGTCCATCGAGGATTTCAACAAAGCAATCAACATGGACCCGAAAGTCTCGGGATTCTACGTCGCCCGGGCATTTGCCCACGCAAGGCTGGCGGAGTTCTCCCGATCCAACGACGATCTGGGACGGGCAGAACAGTTGTCGTCCGGGCATGTGGCTGCAAGGCTTGAGAGATTGCGTATGCGGGAACGGGTGCAGGAGACGATCCTTGCCATATCCGATGCAATCAAAATCTCAGAAGCCCCATACGAGCTGCTCGTCCGCCGTGGAGATCTCCACGCAATGCTCCATGAATTGAAGGACGCACTCGCAGATTACAAACAGGCGATCATGCACAGGTCAGTCCCTCCAGCAGACCTGCTTGCACGGTTGACCTTCGCGACCCAGGAAATGGACATGCGAAAGAAATCGTCCAAGGGCAACACCGAGGAAACCGATGCAGGCGAACTGGTCGTTCCGGATTGGATCAGGACGTTGGTCCGATGAGCGACGAAGGTTCGGGCTTGAGGCGGAAAAAAACAGAGGCAGCGCAGGACGACTCAATGGCCAACCTGTTCGTGCGACCTGGTGTCTGGATCGACCGTTCTGAACTGAGGTTCTCCTTCTCGCGAAGTGGCGGTCCCGGCGGGCAAAACGTCAACAAACTGAACACCAAAGTCACGCTCCGATTCAACGTGGCAGACTCAGCCTCCCTCACAGAGTCACAAAGGAAACGCATCCTGCTCAGACTCAACACGCGGATCAATGATGAGGGCGTGTTGCAAATCATGTCCTCGGAAAACCGTTCTCAGAGCGCCAACCGCAGGGCAGCCATCGACCGACTCTGCGACATGCTCGCGACCGCCCTCGCTCCCGTGCGACGACGCGTCAAAACCAAAGTACCGCAGCGGTCGAAAAAACGTCGCATGGCGGAAAAGGATCGCCGTGGTCAAACCAAATCACTCCGCAAAAGACCGGGGCATGACGAATGAGTGACACACCTATGGCATCCACAACCAGAAGCGCACCGCAGGACAAGGCATTTTCATTCAATATCCTTGACCGCGACCCATCGAGTCAGGCCCGGCGATGCAAACTCGCAACCCCGCATGGCACCATCGAAACACCGGCATTCATGCCCGTAGGAACCATCGGAACCATGAAAGGTGTCACGCCCGAACAACTGAGTGCGACCCAGACGCAAATCATGCTCTGCAACACCTACCACCTCCAGCTACGTCCGACAGCCGACGTCGTGTCGCACTTCGGAGGTCTTCATTCCTTCATTGGCTGGGACAAGCCGATTCTTACGGACAGCGGCGGCTATCAGGTGTTTTCCCTAGGTCGAATCAACAAAATCAGTGACAAAGGGGTGGCCTTCCAGTCGCACATCGACGGAGCAAGACTCTGGCTGGACGCTGAATCCGCGACCGAAATTCAGAACAAACTGGGTGCGGATATCATCATGTGCTTCGACCAATGCCCACCCCTGCCGTGTGATCGTGAGACGATTGAAGTGGCAGTGGAACGAACGGTACGATGGGCGGATCGCTGTCGCAACGCGCATCGTCGGGAAGATCAGTGGCTGTTCGGAATCGTGCAGGGCGGCCTGGACATCGACATGCGGCGATCATGTCTGGACCGGCTGGTGGAAATTGGCTTCGACGGATACGCGGTAGGGGGGTTGAGCGTCGGCGAATCACACGAGGAAATGGTGACGATCCTGGAAGCCCTGGAATCGTCGCTGCCAGCCGAAAAACCGCGATACCTCATGGGTGTCGGCATGCCGCGAGACCTGTACGCCAGCGTGCGACTCGGGATCGACATGTTCGATTGCGTCCTTCCCACGCGGAATGGGAGAAATGCGTATGCCTTCACCGCTAAAGGGCCACTGAAAATGCGCAATAATACCCACATGCTGAGTGAAGCACCACTTGAGGACGGTTGCGACTGCTACACTTGCAACAATTTCACACGGGGGTATATCCGCCATTTGTTTATGGCTGGCGAGATGCTGGGGCCGACCCTGACATCGATCCACAATCTGCGTTTTTTCCAGCGGCTGATGTCGCGGATGAGAGATTTGATTCAAACGGGAGAGTTGGAGACAATCCTGACAGAATTCCCGGTTTGTAACGCCGGGGCGACAGGCACCTTGGATGATGATTGAAATTAGCGAGGATGGTTGAATTAGCATGATGGAAACACTTAGTGCATTCGCACAAAGCAGTATGTTGGCCCAGACTGGCAGTGCTATGTTGGTCCAGGCTGGTGGCGGCGGAGGTGGTGGAACGCCTCCGCAGCAGAATCCGATGGGACTTATGATCGGGATGGTCTTGTTCGTGGGTGTATTTTTCTTTTTTTCCAGCCGGACGCAAAAAAAAGAAAGGCAGAAGAAAGCTGATCTGCTTGCTGGTATCAAGAAGAATGATCGCGTGATGACGATCGGGGGCGTGCTGGGGACCGTGGTCAACGTGAAAGAAAATGAAGTGGTGCTTAAGATTGACGAGGGGACCAACACGCGAATGACGGTCATCAAGCGGTCTGTTCAGCGCATCATTTTGTCGGATGACGATTTGACGGCTGAGGCAGGTTAGTGGGCAAACTTTCGGACCAGGCGAGAGCCCTGCCGTCCGCCGCGGTTGTGGGCGATGCTGACATCGGCGATGCTGAGATCGGTAGTGCAGAGATCGACGGAGCTGCTGTCGGTAGTACTGATGAGGGCGGTTCTGATGTCGACTGTGCTGATGTCGGTGGTGCTGAGATCGGCGATTGTTCGGGCGATTCTGGCGAGGCGATGCCGCTTTGTCTGCATTGTCTTGCGCCGTATTCTGCCGGGTTGATGTATTGTCCTGCGTGCGGGAAGACGGTTGGACAGCTTGCGGGGTATGACCCGATGAGCAGGATCGCGTTTTCGTCGGATCAGCAGAACAGCCTGGATAAGAACGCCTGGCCGATAGCCCGATACCCCGCGGCGTGGCGTGTTTTTCGACTTGTGCTGTTCGTGTTGCTGGGGCCGCTGCTCCTGATCGCTTTGCCGATACTATTGCTCGAAAAATGGCGTAAAAGTCGCAGTTGATAACGTTGTGTTTCTGTCGTGGCTGGCGTGTTCTGAGGGTGCGGGAACACTGGCGTGTTCTGATTGTGCGGGAGCGTCTGGGTGTGTTACTGGGGATCGTTGGAGAAGGAACATGTTTGCTGGGAAGCTGATTTACCTGTTGTACATCGTGCCGATTGTCGGGGTTGGATTGAAATTTGGGTATTGCTGAGGATCCCCGATGGATATGCTCGGTACGGGCATGGTGCTTGCGGGTTTGCCGCTGATGCTTGTGACATCCAAGGTCAAGAAGAGCTGATTGCGATCGTCTATCTGGTGGTCTGGAAACTTCTATCTGATGGTGGCGAGGGAAGAGGGACCAAGAGGTAGAGGATGCGTGTTGTTTACAGGCATTTCAAGGCTGTCCTGAAGAGCTGGGAGCGGTTGTTCCAGGAAGCCAGTGACTTTGCGACCGAAGTGGGTCGTGAGAATCTGATATCGATCTCACATTCTGCCGACCACTCAGAGGACATTTCAGAGTGATTCGTACCAGGCTGGCTCGCTGGTTGTGACGCTTTCTCCCGACGCGATTTTTTCCGTCATTTTAACGATGCCATCCATTTGCTTCACAGCGTCGGACGCGTCGGATCCCCTGGATAGCGCCAGTTTTGCCTTAGCACGAAGCCGGTCGATGCGGTCGTTCGCATGGTTCTTGGCTTTGGTCTGGTCGTTTTGTTGCTCATGGGAAGGGTGGATCGATTGACCGTGTGGGACAGGGATGCGATCTGCTCTGATGGCCAATTGTGCGAGTCGCTTATGTCCGTGGCTGGTACGCGAGGCTGTGGGGTTGTGGTCGGCCTGGGTGTTGCGCCGTAGCGAGTCGACCATATGGTTCGTTGCGACGGACTGTTCCTGCAAGCGTTTCAACGCCAGATTGGTTTCCTTCCGCCTGGCGGAGCGAACATCTTCCTTGACCTGTTCACGTCGGAGGTTCTCCACACGCGTTGCACGATCTCGAAGTTGCTGTGCGGCTTGGACCTCTGCCTTATTCTGCAGCAACTGCTCGTACTTGTTTTCGAGTGTGAGCAGTCGATTGAGGAGGACTGGGTCGCTGGGGTTTTCGGGCTGGG
>JAJRYY010000118.1 GCA_024275565.1 Planctomycetota bacterium | reverse complement strand
GAAAACAGGAGGTTTTCTGATGAAACAGGCAAGTTGTCTGATGAAAAGGATGCATCATGTCCCCGTCGTCGTGCTGGTCCACCCCCTGGGTCTCGGACCCATCGCTTTTGCGGGGGGGGGGGGTAGAACCGAACGTCGATACGTTTGAACCGTTCACTTTGCCTGAGATCATGAGTGGCCTTCGGTACGGGGTAGTCGGGCGGTTCCCGGACATGCCGCCGTCCGAGGCGATCGGGACAGGAACTTGGGATTGGGAGGAGGACGCGCTTTTCACAATCGATCAAGGTGACGGAAGAATGCGAATCTTCCATATCCAGAACTCGACCTTCAATGCTACGCCTAACAGCGTTTTCTCGCTTCTCGATCCGGAAAACCTGATTATGGACGGCGACACAATCGTGGGGCTGAACATGGAGGCGTGGTACGACAGCATTTCTTCGAACTGGTTGGACGTGCGTTACGAATCAGTTCCGATGGTTTCCGTCGATCAAGCACCGAGACCCGACGACTTTTTCACCAGCACTAAAGCCGTGTGGTTCCAGGCTCCAAGTGGTCTCTGGGTGGCGGGCAATAAGTCACGCATTACGATGCGTGTTGATCTTGATTCTGGTCAGGAAGTTGACGTGGTGTTCACAAGGCTTGTTCCGAACTACTACCTTCAGACCGAGCGGGACGCCGAAGTCGTTGCTCGCATCGTATTGGGCGACTTTGATTCTTGTGGTCAGGAGTCCGGTACTAATTCTCAGGGATCAAGTTCCCAGGCGACAGCTCCCTGTATACCCTTTTTCGAAGTCCCGAAACAAGAAGTCCCATCGTCATTACTTGACCCTCCACGCGACCTGAGTGATTTCGGTTCTGATGGCAAAGACGTTCCAACCTGTGGAGACATATTCCGGGCGGCTGTGGCGGCCCCTGGTTTTACGCAAAACGCAGCAATCAACGTTTGCGATGCAGCCACAATAGCAGTCGGTGGGGCGGCAATGTTTCATGCTGCGAGGCAATGTGGTTTGATAGGTGCTGCAGTGTGCGGTGCGCCCTGCGCAGTAGTTGCAGCGGTTGGGTGCGCGGTGATTGCGGGTAATGCTGCGCTGCATGTGAATGACTTATGCAGGCAGGCAGCCTGGAATAATTATATGGCATCTTACTCCACACTCTTCGCGGAATATCTTGGGTGTTGCTTGGATCGTAATAAAGACTGTGACCTATTCGTTGATCCATGATGGAACCTAAATTCTCTTATTACCCTACTGGAAAAAGGCTCCGTCCCAATGTGTTGACGCGTGTCCCCTTGGCTTTGGTCCTCTTGCTGTTATTGGTGACCTTTATGTCAGGGTCGGGCTACCTCCCGCCACCGCCCAAGTGGTTGATAGAGCATTGGATCTTTGGGTTGAATATACCCAGGCCTGTGTATCTCTTCATGTTTGTACCTATCGGACTGCTTCCGGCGATCAGTGTGTATTATCGAGGGAAGAAGCTCTGGAAGCGTGCGTTGGCTGAGGATCTTTGCTGGGGATGTCTGTATTGCCTGAAAGGATGCCAGGATGAGGACAGTCGCTGTCCGGAGTGCGGATTGTCGTGTTCTGGCAGCAGGCAGCGATGGGCGCTCTCGCACCCAAATTTGATGTTCGTGATTAGCGGCTACGAAGAGCAGGAACGCGTCGCCAGAAAAGCAGAGAAGAAGGCAAAAAAACTCGCCCTGAAAGCGGAAAGGAGTCATCAGTAGACATTAGATAACGGAGCGTGAGGGGGTGTCAGAGCAGAACGCCCCCTCGCCTCCTTTTTCATCTTCGCCTCAAACGTCCACAAACAGCCCGACTCTACGCACGCGAATCGGCGTTTATTAATTTCTCGAATTCCGACAGACCCTCGGCATCGGTGAGCGGGCCGTCGCTGTAGCCGTTCAGAAACTGGTGCATCAACTGCTCATCCACGCCCGAAAGCGTCGCAGGATCGGCATCGCGGATGACCTCGAATTCGCTACGCGGGCCAATCTTCAACACGCGACCCTTCTCAAGCATCACCATCCGATCCGCGATCCGAAAGGCAGAGTCCATCTCGTGCGTGACGACCACACTCGTCACCTCCAGCTTCTTCGACAAATCCATCATCAACTCGTCGATGGCAGCACTCGTCACAGGATCGAGACCGGCTGACGGTTCGTCGTAAAAGAGAATCTCCGGGTCCAAAGCAGTCGCCCGGGCGAGACCAGCTCGCTTTTTCTGCCCCCCGGAAAGCTGCGAAGGCATCTTGTCGCGATGGGGGAGCATCTTCACCTGCTGCAATTTCAGCGTCACCACAATATCGATGATCGACGGGTCCACATAGGAATGCTCGATCAGCGGCAGCGAGATATTCTCCCCCACCGTCATCGAGTTGAAGAGGGCTCCTGACTGAAACAGAATCCCAAACCGCATCCGAAGCCGGTTCATCTCAGCCTCATCCATCGAGCAGAGGTCCGTCGGTTCCGTCATCCCCTTGGTCTTGAACCGGATATGCCCCCCATCAACCGCATACTCACCAATGAGGCAGTTGAGCAGCGTGCTTTTTCCGCACCCGCTTCCCCCCATCACCACCAGCGTTTCGCCGCGATAAATATCGAACGTCACCCCGTCCAGAACGCGGAATTCCTCACCCTCCGCATTAAAGAATGTCTTTACAACCCCATCCGCCGAGATTGCGACTTGTCGTATATTGTTGTCTGTCGTTGCAGCGTGCTCGGCCATCGGTCAGATCCCCAGCGCATAAAATGCCGCAGTAAACACCGCGTCGATACCGATGATCGCAACGATCGACTTGACCACCGTGCTAGTCGTCGCCCGCCCGACGCCAGCCGGCCCGCCGGAAACGCGCAATCCCTCGTAGCAGGCGATCATGGCGATCACCCCGCCAAAAACGCCAGCTTTCACCAGCCCGGTCAGAAAATCGGTCGTCGTCAAAGCAGCCTGCGTCAGATTCATATACAAAACAGGTGGTACGTCCAGAATGTAGACGGCTGTGAGAAATCCGCCAAGTACGCCAATATAGTCCGAAAACACGGTCAGTACGACAATCATCAACGATGTCGCCAGGAACCTCGGTACCACCAGAAAACGGATCGGATTCAGCGCGTGTGCGCGCAGGGCTTTGACCTCCTCGGATTCCACCATCGATCCGATTTCGGCTGCGATGGATGCACCCGCAAAACCGCTGAGCACGATGGCGGTCAAGAGGGGTCCGAGTTCGCGGACGATGGCGATCCCTACGACGTCAGCCACCCGCTGCCGCTGACCATAGGTATCCAGTGTGGGCGCGAGCTGCAATGCGAGGATCACTCCGATAAAAACCTCGACAATAGCGATAATCGGGATGCTTTTTACACCAACTCGGAACATCTGGACCAGAATCGCCCGGCCACCGAATTTGACATTTCGGGAAAACAGCGATCGCAGGGTCCAGGAGATGGTGTCGCCGAGAAGGTAGCTCATCCCCCCGGTGTAACGGACGACGTCGCCGACCTGCCCGGCTGCGGACCTGCTTGCACGACCTGCGCCTGCGACAACATTGTACAATTTTCCAGGGACATTTCCGCCACCACTTTGAGTTGTGTTGGATGGGGCGTCTGTCACAGTTGAAACGCCTCATCTTCGGTGGAAGCGATGGTGAAAAACTGGTCGAGTTTGGTAATCTCCAGAACGCCAGCCACACGAGGACCGGGTGCGACGAGGATCATCCGATTTCCGCCCTTTTTCACGCGGCGATAGATCTCGACGAGGGAACCGACGCCGGAGGAATCGATATATTGGACGTCGGACATCTCGATGATCAGTTTCGCCGGATTTCTTGCACACTCCGTGACCAGCGCCTGATGGAAATCGGGCGAATGATGGAGGTCAATCTCACCGGTAAGGCGGACGATCGTTCCATAGTCGCGGCGGTCCACTTCTTTGATAATCACGCTCATGATTCGTTCATTTTCCTGGTCACAGGGGTCACTTTCTTGACCATGGTCAGGCGCATACCCCCCCCGTCGGCACGCTCGTAGATTGTCTCGTCCATGATGGTACGAATGATGTGGACGCCAAGTCCTCCGGGGCGAACTTCCTCCAGAGGACGCCCCTGGATGCAGGCAGGATCAACCTGCTTCCCGAAATCGCGTATCACCACGCGTAAAATCGCCGAAGAATCCTGATGGTCAACTTCGAGACGGATGTCGATCGGTTTGTCGCACGCACCCTGATAACTGTGCTGGATGACATTCGCCAGCGATTCGCCCACAGCCAATGCGATTTGAGATACCTCTTCCTCGTTAAAACCCATCTCAATCGAGATGTCCCGGACCGCATGGCGGACATCTGCCACCTCCGAAGGCTGGCTTCGGATGCGCAGGAACTCTGAACGTGTTGGGTTCTTACCGCTCAATATGTTGACCTTTTGACCGATGCTACCGGGCGCCAGCCTTTTCAGGAGGTCTGTCCAGTCGTTCCTTCGCTTCCTCGCGGACTCTATGTCGCCATCGGTGGACGGCCTCGGAGCGATCCTGCTGAGAGGACCAGTAGTCGTATCCGAGTCGCGTCCCGGTGATTTTCTCCAGGGCAAGAATTGCCGAAAACCGGACAACGACCTCTTCGTCCTCCAGTCGCCCAACCAGTTTCGGGATCGCAGTCCTCCTGCGATCAGTCGCCCGATCACCAGTCATCCTACCCTCAGACACAGCCTGTTGGATACCCGAAACCCGGGAATATGGGTCGCGAGACTGGATATCTGCCTTCTGAGCTGGCGTTGCCCTGCATCCCGAGAGCGACAGCACGCCCCACAATCCGATGGTCAGCATCGCGTACCCGTGGATATTGAGGGTCATGGTTTTCTTGCTCTCATGGGTCCTGCCCTGCTCAGGAACGGCTGGTTTCGGGGTGGCCAGACCGCACCACGCGTCTCCGGCGATTATAGGTTGCTGCAACAACCCTGCAAACAATGGGTCCTGTCGGTCGATAAATGGGTTAGGATGTCGCTTCGCTGGCGATTCTGTCGTTGCTGAATGGTAAAGGTTCGCAATCAGGAATGGATGTCACGGATGGATATTCGCGTTGTGGACAGGGAGTCCCCTGACTGGCTTGAATCGCTCGCGCTCTCTATTTGCGATCAGGGAGCATCCTCGACCGGTGGCAGGGCGATGCTCGACGCATTTCTGGATTCGGTATGCCTCCAGAAGCTCGACACCACAGCGGTGGTCAGCGTGGTAAACGATGGTCGAACCATCGCGTCCTGCAGCGTTGTATCATCGCCTGGTAAGGCAGGACTGATCCTGTTCGGAGTCCGATCTGGAGACTACCTTCCCGGCGACACCGCTCGATCGCTTCTGGAGGTCCTCAAGGATGCATGTCGCCATGTGGGCGTCGATCTCCTGCAGGTACTGCTCGCCCCGTACGACACCGAGAAGGCTGCTCTGTTCCGCGATGCGGGGTTCAGCTATGTGGCAGAGCTTTCCTATCAGGATTGCGAACTGGGGGACGCCCATGCATCCCCCGTTGTCGCCCGCTCACTTTCCTATCTTACCTATTCACCCACCCTTGAAGCTGCTTTCATCGGTGCGCTCGACGCGAGCTACAAGGCAAGCCTCGACTGTCCTGCCCTGACCGGCGTGCGTACGACGTCCGACATTCTTCAAAGTCACAAGCACACCGGCGTTTTTGATCCATCCTTGTGGTTTCTTATCCGAGATGGTGACGACCATGCTGGCGTTCTGTTGATGTCAGAGGTCGTGGGACGGTCGGCGCTGGAGATTGTATACATCGGGATTTCACCCCACGCTCGAGGTTGCGGTCTGGGGGATGCGATGATGGAATTGGCCTATATACAGGGGAAAAAGCGCTCCATCAGCCATCTGACGACTGCGGTCGACAACACCAATCACTATGCCTGTCAATTGTACAGGCGGTGGGGGTTCAGCGAGATTGATCGTCGGCGCGCGTGGATTGCTCGTAGCTCCTTATGAATCCAATGCCTACCGCTTTTTCCACCGAGTTGTCCACACGATTTCACCGTTGTGACTAACTCACGTCCTAAAGTTTTTTTTGCCGCTCTAAGTGTCTGTCACTTTTGATCCTATCGTCTTGTGTACAACTTGGTGCATGATTTCGTTGTTGACCCCCCGATTTCTCACGGATAGATTATCGCTCAGTTGACCATATTCAGGGACGGCGGGGTGGAGGTGGAAAACACCACGATGCCCGGCTGTCGATCTTCAAAGATTTGTTAAACACATCGTTTTTGCTCTAGAGCGCGAGAGGAGCTTCTGGTGGATTTGCGCGCACGCACAGAGGTGACAGGTGGTATGAAAAACGAGGGTGGAGTGAGCGATCGGGATGGAATGAACGATCAGAACGGGACTGGCGAGCAGGCAGGCATGAGCGATCAGAACGGGATTGGCGATCAGACAGGCGTGAGCGGTCATGTTGGCATGGGTGACGCCGGTGGCGTGCGTGGAGGTGACGTGCGTGGACCGGATCGTCTGGATGACACGTTTGAGTCTGTGATTGCTGAGATGGTCGGTCCGCAGCGCTATAAGGTCTGGTTCAAAGGGACGACTGCCTTCGCACTGGCTGACGGGTTTGTCCATGTCAGCGTTCCGAATCAGTTCGTCGGTGGTTGGATCGAGCGTAATTTCAGCGATGTCATTCGAGCGGCTGCCTCTCGCATCTCCGGACGTTCGCTTGATGTTGCGTTCACCATTGATCCGGCGCTGAACAAGACTGTGCGGAAGAAACAGCCCGATTCGCAGGTCGAATATGCGATGAACAATCCGGAACGCGTCGCCCGTGCCCAGAAACGCCTGGGTACGCCTCCGCCCACGCCCGTCCCCAAGCGGGCTTTTGATGATTTCGTCGTCGGCGACTCCAACCGGCTGGCTTATACGATGGCGCTCGATGTGGCTGATCGACCCGGAACGCAGTTTAATCCGCTGTTTATTCACGGAGGATGCGGTGTGGGTAAAACCCACCTTCTGCAAGCGGTCTGCAACCGTCTGAAATCCCGTGGTGACAGTGTCAACTACCGCTATCTGTCTGGCGAGGATTTTACCAACCAGTATGTGTTCGCAGTGAAATCCGGTGAGGTTGAGTCTTTTCGCCACCGCTACCGCAATGTTGATGTGCTGGTGATCGACGATGTCCACTTTTTCTCGAACAAGCGGGGTACTCAGAGCGAATTTCTGCACACGTTCAATGCCATCGACGTGGCTGGCAAGCAACTGGTTCTTGCTTCAGACGCCCACCCCAAGATGATAAGTCACCTGTCCGAATCGTTGGTGACCCGGTTTGTTTCGGGCATGGTCGTGAAGGTCGATGCCCCGGATTTCCCAACCCGTGCGGAGGTGTTGCGGCGCAGGGCTGTCAAAATGAAGTGCGACGTTCCTGCCCCGGTGATCGACTACATCGCCGAACAATGCAGTGCGAACATCCGCGAGCTCGAAGGTGCATTGTACAAGCTGGTAGCCCTTGCAAATGTTACGAAAAAGCCCATTACCCTCTCACTGGCGGTTCAGGGTTTGCGGGATCTGATCCAGCGGACGACCTCCATTGTGCGACTGTCCGACATCGAAACGATCGTTGCGCTGTACTTCGGACTCAGGCCTGCGGATCTGCATACCTCCCAGAAATCTCGCAACATCGCCTTGGCCCGGTCGATCGCGATGTATCTGACGCGTCGGCATACCGATATGAGTTTCCCGGAAATCGGTCGTTTTATGGGCAACAAGAACCATTCCACCGTTCTGCTGGCGTGTAAACGCGTGGATAAACTCGTTCGTGAGGATGCGGACGTGCGGTGGGTATCCTCAAGAGGAGAGTCCGTGCGGAGCGTGCGCGAGGTGCTCAGTGAGTTGGAAGAACAGTTGGGTAACACCCTCGGGTCGTAGTGTGGCGTCAGGCGGGCAATGGTGTGGTGAGTTGAGTGTTCGTCAGTTGCAACCCTGGCAGATGTCCAGTGACATGTCGCGCCCCCGGTTTGCGATGGTCTGGTACGCCTCGGATGCGATGATAGTCCGCAGACTTCCCTGTTCGACGACGTTTCCAAGGCGGTATCTGTGGAGCATGTCGTGGCAGCAGATGGTGACGTCTCCCTCGGGGCTGATGGCTGGTGCTCCGAGGTCGCATCGCGTCTGGACGACTGTTGGGAAAATTTCGCCATCTCTGACCGTGAACCGTGCCGGGCAGCGGTCCGTTTTGGGTTCTGCGGCGGCGATGTTCTCGATGTCCTGCTCGCGTGCGTGGTAGGGCATGAAATATCCCATTTGTTTGGGGAACCACCGCAGGAATCCCAGCTCCTTGAAATAGGCAAGCATGACATCGATATCGTGTTCGTTGTGCGCATTGACGACAGTGTCGAGCAGGCACCTGACGGAAGGGTGTTTCTCCTGCATCTCAGCCATCCGCACCAGATTGGCTTTGACCATCTCCGTCTGAATGCCAGGTCCGATTTTGGACTGGGCCTCCTGTGTGATGGCGTCGATCGTGATTAAAAATTCCACAGACGAATCCGTCGCGTCGCATCGCTCCAGGGCGGCGTCGAGACGATCCCATTTAATGGGCATGAACAATTTGGTCGCAGTGCTGGAATCCATACCGCGCTCGGCGATTTCCGGGAGAAAATCCGGATATTGTGGATGAAGGAACGCTTCACCGCTCTGGTACACATAGATAAGCTCATATTTCTCCTGCCGGAGTATCTCCACAATGGCCTGGAAATGTTCCGGCTTCATCAGTTTCGAGGGCGTGAGTCCCGCAGCCTGGTGCAGACAATAGATACAATCCGCCCCACATGCGGAACATATGTCCAGGAGCACATGGTTGACAAACACCTCAGGGTCGTCTCTTCGGACAGCCTTTTTGGTTTTCAGTGCGGTGGTCGAACTCATCAGAGTATTTCTCCACAGTAGATCGGTACGAGCATGTTTGTAACGCCTGACCATGAATAGCGAGTCAGCGTGACGTATTTCTAAGGTTTTGGGCCGGTGAAAAGTGTCTGAAAATGTCCAAAATCAACAAGATCCACACTGCCGTCGTTATTAAAATCGCCATCAAACGCACATTCCAGCGGTGAAATGACGACGAAATCGTTGAAACAACCAAGTGGCGGTGCAGTACAGGGCGCGCTTGATTGACAGCTTTTGGAATCGAATGTTTCACAGACAACGCCATAAATCAATTTGCCGGTATCAAGTCTGTAAAGATTCGGATCCTGGAGCGTGAAAGAAATTGTATCGAATAATCGTGGCGATTGGCCAAGTGTGACGTATTCATCTGTCAGCCGATCTTCCGGGCATTGAAAAAAAGATCGGGCGGGTTGTTCGAGCAGGTTTCTATGGTTGATTCACCTTCGGTGCTGAATACGACATTTGTTGCACCTGGCGGAATAAGACCACCAAGGTATAGTCGATTGCCCTGAAAGAGACCAAGCGCAGTGTGGTCTGGGAAGATCGTAATCACACTGACACCATTCAGATCATATTCCCATTTGATATTGACTATCTCATCCGCTACGTTTCCGCTGCTTGCTGGAAAGTGTCCTGCCGCGGCATTTTCGACATGATAAAACCCGACGAGCAGGGCGGCGATGGCACAATACAGACGTGTTTTCGAAGAGACTTCGTATATATCTTGTAATGGAACGCCCTGCATGACATATTCTCCCTTTTTTGTAGATTACCGCCAGATACACTATATGTACGCCGCGCTATTTCAGCAGGCGATCTATGGAACTGGTTGCAGTGTTTGCAGCAGTGACGCATTTGCCTGCGGTCTAAAGTCAACGTAGTTAGGTATGGTGAGATCATCCGGGGTAATCAGATCGGTCAGCGTATAGACCTCAACAGTATCCGGCAGGCATGCCATTGCTTTCTTGGCGATTTCCCGCTCATAATCAAAGCTGGTGGCGACGCAGACGTCTGGCGAGAGCGATGGTAACTCTTTAGAATCGTGAACAGTAAGCTCTCCCACGGATTCACCAGCCCTGGCATCGTCAACGATGGCATGGACCTTCACACCCAGCGGTTGGAATACATCCAGGAAATACGCCAACTCCTTGCCAGCCCCATAGCAAACGAGCTGTTTCCCATCCAGACGCCTGATAACTGTCTGTCGGATGTTGTCAAGTAAATCGGCATAGCGACACATAAGTTGATTGTGATAATCCACGAGGTCGGGATATTCAAACGCACCGTCATCCGGCTCACAGGGAACAGCCGAAATCCATACAAATCCAAGTGTTGCGATCTGAGCAGTCTGATACCCCAATGCACTCAAATACCTTGTCAGACTGGGCGTGGAAAAATGATTTACATGCTGGGCGAAACAATGAAAAAAATTGCGATAGAAAAATTTCATCTGCGAGCAACCATAAATAGCTTGGGCATCTCGCGGAATTTGCATCGTCGGCGTATAGGCCGCCAGATCAGGGACCAGCAGAAACAGACGCCCCTCCGTTTGGACGTAGGGACGAATCGCACGGAGCATATCAGCAGGGTTCGCAATATGCTCAAAAACCGACGTCAACATCACGACATCAAAATAGTCTTTGGGAAATTGAGAAATCCATTCAGAATTAAATAACCCTGCGTCCAGATGTGCATCCGGCATCAAAGCGCGAGCAGCCTCAACATTTCTCTGCCCAGCTTCTATACCATAGCATTCAAATCCAAGTCCATGGAAACGCTTGAGCAATGCACCCTGATTGAACCCAATCTCCAATATCCGTGGCCGACGTCTACGCTGGGGGATACCAGCCAGCACAAACTGCACATAAGTCGTATACTGCTCGAGGTCTGTGTCGCAAGTGACGTATTCCTCATCCACATATTTCACTGTCAAATCTTCAGGCCAGATACTGAATACATGTCCACATGTTTCGCAGACTGCGACCTTGTGCGGAAATGGCTTACCTGCAACGGGATCGTAGCAATGCCAAGTCCCCATCCCATCGACGTGGACCGTAGCATCCGTCCCACCGCACATATTGCATGCAATCATAGCGACCCTCAATGCCGGTCAATGTACACAATCGGCGCCCGCGGCGCACACAGCGACGGTTTATCGGTCGTATCCGAGAATATTCTTGAATGAATCGACACCAGTCAGGACGGTCAATGTCGGAAACTACGGCGAGGGCGTTGGAACAGGCCACTGCCAGTCGATCTGCACAACAGGTAAATCCTTCCGCATCAGAACAACCATATCCATACCACCGTCCGCAGCCATCACCCCATCCCCATCATCACTCGGGTCGCCGCCGACAAGGAAGTATCGCTCCTGTAGATACGACTTCAGTTCCGGAAAATCCGTCTCTACCAGCATCACCAGTCGCGGTCGAGATCGGGCAAGATCCGACAAAAGTTGCGCTCGCCGCACCAGATACCCCGGAAATTCCTTACGCAACGCATTGATCATCGTAAACCGAGACCCAGCCCGACGCTGGGCATAGTGATAGACACCCGCATCGTTCCCCCACACGAAAATGCAATCATCCTCGTCTGTCACGGTCCCAACGCGATGACCCTGATCCCGTGCCCACGCCTGACGCTTGCGATAGTTCGGATGTGGCCAACGTGCAAAAGGATCACCATCCGCAAAATGCAGAACCATCGGTGCAGCACAGACCAGCACCAAAACGCCAGACGCAACCACCATGCCACGAATGTGCAGCTTTAGAGCGCGGCATACAAACGAAAATGCACAAGCAATCAGCAATACGCCGGCTGGCTGAAGCAGAAGATAGTAATGATGCCAAAACCGTCCGGGCAGACACACCGCCAGAAACGATCCAGCACCATAAAGCAGAACACACCAGGTGAATCCAGAGCTTTCACGATCCGATCGCGCCAGCAAGGCTGCATACATCACAACGCATGCAGAGGGACCAATCAGCCACCAGAATATCGGATTCCCATCAAACACAGGAAATGCAGGCGCAAAGAACCCTACAAACCGGCCCGGAAAACCTGAATCGACATCGGAATACCCAAGATTGAATCCAAAAGCAGCCTCCCAGAACGCAAGCCCGCGATCAGTGACCGCAAAATAACCAGAGATAAGAACCCAGATGAAGGCAGG
>JAJRYY010000117.1 GCA_024275565.1 Planctomycetota bacterium | reverse complement strand
CCCGGACGGCAGCAAGATCGTCTGGAAACGTGGAACGTCGTTTTCGCCGCCGTTTTCACTCGTACTTTACGAAAACGGCGTAGCAACCGACGTAGAAGGAGCGCCAAGCGTGTTCAGCATCCCTGCTGTCAACGATTCCGGCTTGGTTGTGTTCAACGTCGATGTCGGCGGTGATGATCCGATTGTCGATTTGATGCTCTACGACGGAGAATCGATCACGACCCTCGCCAGCAACGGAATATCCAATTCAACTCCGAAAATCAACTGTCACGGCGATGTTGCGTGGATTCGTTACAATTTCTTCATATCACCGTGGGTTTCCACCACGATGTTGCGGGTTGACGGACGTACGATTGAGTTGACAGATGGCTTGGGGGAACCGCAAGTCGTCGGTCTAAATGACCACGGGGTTATGGTATGGATGGATTGGAACGGTCAGGGATTTGAAATTCGCATGTGGGAAGATGACGATACGACCGCACTTTTTGAAGGGTTCACCCCTGTTTTGAACAATCTTGGCGACATATGCTTCGCGCGTTGGGATGACGATGCTGGAGAAGCAAAGCTGCGCTTGTTCAAAGATGGAATTCTATATCGCTTGCCAGATGACGGCACCGCTGGGGCAAAGTGTGCAATCAATGAACTAGGTGAAGTGGCTTGGCTTGGACTTGGTGATCTTGTCTCCGATGGAACAATATTTATTTTACAAGCGATACAGCACAAAGGTGACTATGATGAGGATTGTGGGATCACATTGCATGATACTCAGGCATTGGTCGCATGCACTGCTGATGTGATTGGGGATGTATTTTCTGAAGATGATCGTTGCCGCGTGTTCGATTTTGATGACGACGGCGATATTGACTTTCATGATTTTGGTGCGTTCCAAAGGGCGTTCACCGGAACGTCCGGGACGATTGCGGATTGTGTTCCAAGAATAACCGAGGCTTTGTGTTCGGAGGAAGGAGGTGGCAGCTAGGTCCGAAAATGGACGTGACGACGAGCAGTTGACGTATGTGTAGCCGCTTTGACGGCATTGAAAGAGGCGACGCCGGGGTACAATCCCAACGCCGCCTGGTAATAGCCCGTCCTCGGAAAGGACGGGGTGTGTAAACTCTGTAGGAACAAAGGATTATAAGATGAACAATACAGTAAAATCAAGTATCGTGGTGGTGGTCTGCACATTTTTTGCGACGACGGCGATAGGGCAGACGGTAGCGAAATGGACGGATCAGTCCAATAACGATTGGGACAATCAGGGCAGTTGGGATGTAGGTTTCTCCCCCACGATCAACATCGAGGCGGAGCATGAGACTGAGGCGAGCATCATCACGGTGACGCAGGACGAAGCCTGTGCGAAGCTCACGGGGAAGAACGGTTCCGACCGAAAGGTTGTTATCGGAGCAGGGAACAAGCTCACCGTCGCCGGTAACCTGGTCGGTAGCAGCACCATGAAATTCATGGTTGAACTTATGGCAGGCACCAGCCCTACGAATCGGACGATCCTCGATGTCGGAGGGGACATGGATAACATAAACGCGAATGTTACGGCGGAACACATTTCGGTTGTCGCCGACAACGTTTTCGGCAGCAGATTTAACTTCGTAGATCACTTCATCGTGGACATTGCTGGCGACCTCCACCCTGTGAACCTATCGCTCTCAGATTTTTTCAAGGTGACCAACAACTTCGGGACAGGTGACGGCGACATCACTGTCGGCGGCGATGTTCTGGTACACGTCAATCTGACATATTTCACCGAGTTTGCAACGGACATACTAACGGTGGAATTCGGCTCGATGGGCAGTGTCGCCAATCCAATCACGCGCCCAACGTATCTTAATGGCAGCATCGTCATGAACATCCTCGGCGACTACACAGCTGGCGATGACACACTGATT
>JAJRYY010000116.1 GCA_024275565.1 Planctomycetota bacterium | reverse complement strand
CGCTGCCAATCATAGCTATCCATCCGGAGCCGGGTCCGCATCGCTGAAACAATCGATTGCTTCGTTCATGCAGCGGCGGTTCGGCGTGACGCTCGACCCCGGTTCGCAGATGACTGCGTGCATCGGGAGCAAGGAGGGGATCGGGCATCTTCCGATCGCGGTGGTGAATCCTGGCGAGCATGTACTCATCCCCGACCCCGGATACCCTGTGTATACGGGTGCGACGATTTTCGCCGGTGGGATTCCGCATACCATGCCGCTTCGGTCCGAGAATGGTTGGCTGCCCGATCTGGCCGCTATACCGGGCGATGTGGTCAAAAACGCGAAGCTCATGTTCCTGAATTATCCGAACAACCCCACGTCAGCCGTGGCGGATCTGGGCTTCTTTGAGACGGTCATCCGCTTCGCACGGGAGCATGATATTCTGGTCGCCCACGATGCTGCGTACAGCGAGATGTTTTTCGACGCTCCGCCGCCGAGCATTTTGGAAATCGAGGGCGCAATCGACCATGCTATCGAATTCCACTCGCTCTCCAAGAGCTTTAATATGACCGGTTGGCGGATTGCGTTCGCCATTGGAAATCCCGAAGCTATCAGTGCGCTGGCCACCGTGAAGGATAATATTGATTCCGGTCAGTTCAACGCGATTCAGAGTGTGGCTGCTGTGGCGCTCGATCAGAATGAGCATGAATCGGTGCGGGCGATGGCGGGTCTGTACCGCGAGCGACGGGATATTGTGGTGGATGCGATGAAATCCCTCGGTCTTGAGGTGACGTCGCCGAAGGCTACGTTCTATGTGTGGGTTCGCTGTCCGGATGGGTATACGTCGATGGAATTTGCGTCCAAAGTGCTTGATGTGTGTGGCGTGGTGGTGATTCCCGGGAATGGATTTGGCGAGCAGGGGGAGGGATATTTTCGATTCGCACTGACCGTCAATACGGATCGCACGAAAGAGGCGATGGAGCGGTTGAAGGGTATGAGCTGGTGACCTGTGCGGATGGGACTCCTGCAGCAGATGTGTATCTTGCCCTTGGTGCGAATCTGGGTCGGCGGGAAGCGACCCTGCAGGCTGCGGTTGATGCGATTGGAGATCATCCGCAGATCCAACTTTGTGCGGTGTCGCGATGCTATGAAACGGACCCTGTGGGCGGTCCTGCAGGGCAGCCGGACTATCTCAACGCTGCCATCCATATTTCGACAGATCTGTCACCCGTTGATCTTCTGGGCGTCGCGCTTGCAGTCGAAGAGAATCTGGGGCGTCAACGATCTGTCCCCGATGCTCCGCGCTCGATCGATATTGATGTGCTGCTCTATGCTTCGCTTGTGTTGGATTCGCCCGAACTGACCATCCCGCATCCTCGGATGCATCTACGATCGTTCGTGCTTGCGCCGCTTGCGGATATCGCTGCGGACATCCTGCATCCCGTACAATATAAAACGATCGCGCAAATGCTGAACGCTCTCGTGCAGCGCGATCTCGATGCAGGCGCCGCCTGCCGTCTGCATGGATTCGATCTGCATATTCCTGCGCATCAGGTGACGAGCTGATGGTTGTCAAAAACGTGAAGCTCAAAAATGGCAAATCGGGCGACACGCTCTCGCCGGGGATGCGTCAATATGTGGAGCAGAAGAAGCAGGTTCCAGACGCGATTCTCCTGTTCCGCATGGGCGATTTCTACGAAACGTTCTACGACGATGCCAAGACTGCCGCCCGCGTCCTCGGGATCACCCTCACCTCCCGCAGCAAAAAGAACAACCCCATTCCGCTCGCGGGGATCCCCTACCATGCCCTGGAGACGTATCTCTGCAAGCTGGTGAATGCGGGCTACAAGGTCGCGATTTCCGAGCAGGTGGAAGACGCACGACACGCCAAGGGGATCGTCAAACGCGAGATCGTCCGCATCGTCACCCCGGGTACGCTCACGGACGACGCATTGCTCGACGATCGCAGCGACAACCTGCTGGCTGCCATCGCGGTGACAAAGAACGGGATCGGCGTCGCCACGGTCGAACTCGCATCCGGGCGATTGATGGTCTTTTCGGATATGTCGAGCGGGGTTGTCGATGAACTCGTCCGCCTCCAGCCGGCTGAGATTCTCATTGCAGACGATCCGGATTCGGCTGCGTCGCAACTGGCGGACGAATTGCAGAAACAGTGTCAGACCGCCATCGCACGCCGTTCGCCGCACGAATTTTCCGCACACAACGCGATGAACACCCTGTACGAACATTTCCAGGTCAGAACGCTCGAAGGGTTTGGAGTGTCAGAGTCTGACGCCTCCAGCATGGCAGCCGGCGCCCTCATCAGCTACCTGACCGAGACACAGAAAACCGCACTCGCCCACATCACCCGCCTCACGCCGCACACTCCCACCAGCACGCTTCTGATCGACGCAAGCACATGGCGATCGCTGGAAATTGAACGCACCATCCGAGGCGGGCGACGCGAGGGAACGCTGCTTCACGCCGTCGATCGCACCATCACCTCGATGGGCGCACGCCGCCTACGACACTGGTTGTGTCAACCCATGGTCCTCCCGGACGACATCATCGCCCGTCAGGACGCCGTCGCATCCTTCGTCGAATCCGACCGAATCCGCGAGCGCTGTCGAGCATCGCTCAAGACCTGTGCAGATGTCGAACGCATCACCGCCCGCGTCGCACTCAACCGCGCCAACCCCCGCGACCTCTCCGCACTGGGACACACGCTGTCGCTACTACCAGCCCTCCGTGATGTCCTCGATCCTCTCGACCCGCCGCTGATCCGCCAGTGGTCCGAATCACTCACCGGACTGGAAACACTGGCTGACACGCTGGAACGCGCCATCCATCCCGACGCACCGATCACCATCCGCGAAGGCGGGATCATCGCCGAAGGGTATCACGAAGAACTCGACGAACTCCGCACGCTGCGAACAAATGGTCAGCGCTGGCTTGCAGATTATCAGAAAACCCAAGCAGAGCTTACAGGCATCCCATCGCTCAAAGTCGCCTACAACCGCGTCTTCGGGTACTACATCGAAATCTCCAACACCCACCGCGAACAGGTCCCCGCCAGCTACGTCCGCAAACAAACCGTCAAAGCCGCCGAACGCTACATCACCGACGAACTCAAAACCTTCGAATCCAAAATCCTGACGGCAGAGGACAAAGCCCACGAACTCGAAACCCGCCTCTTCG
>JAJRYY010000008.1 GCA_024275565.1 Planctomycetota bacterium | reverse complement strand
TGAGAATTTGAATTCTCTGGTGGCTCAGCGGACGGATAAGGTGGACTACTGGAAGAACGCGGATCAGAAGCATCGGTGGCTGGCCACGGCGCTTTTGGACATCGAGCCGCGGTTACGCAAGGTGTGCGGCTGCAAGCAGCTGGTCCGCTTGCGTACAGCACTGCAAACGCATTTGAAAGGCTGCCTCGAACAGGTGGCATAACCCCATGGAGCCGTTCGCAATTTCAACTAAGAATGGCATTGACCCGCCTCAATGATCGTTGCAGGCTATGTCTGAACAATCTGATTTACTGATAGCGTCTGACGAGCGCACAGGCGTTATGACCGCCAAAACCGAAGGAATTGCTCATGGCGACGTCAATTTTCAGATCCCTGGGCGTATTGGGCACATAATCGAGATCACAACCCTCACTGGGGGTGTTCAGGTTGATCGTCGCGGGTGCTACATTGTTCTTAATCGCCAGGACGCATGCGACAAGCTCAACCGCCCCGCTTGCCCCCAGAAGATGACCAATTGAGCTTTTCGTGCTGCTGACAGCCAGCTTCTTGGCGTGGTCTGAAAAAACGTTTTTAATGGCAAGTGTTTCTGCCATGTCACCCAGCGGCGTGCTGGTTCCATGCGCGTTGATATAGTCGATCTCGTCTGTTGCGACGCGGGCATCTGTGAGCGCCCGCCGCATAGCACTGGCTGCTCCAAGCCCCTCCTCTTGCGGTTGTGTGATGTGGCAGGCGTCAGAGGACGCACCGTACCCCAGAACTTCGCAATAGATGTTTGCGCCACGTTTTTTTGCGTGCTCCAGCTCTTCAAATATCAGACACCCTGCACCCTCACCCAGCACGAATCCGTCACGATCGTTGTCGAAAGGACAGGACGCCTGCTCAGGAGGAACATCGCGACTGCTGAGTGCCTTCATAGCCGCAAAGGCCGAAAGCCCCAGCGGCGAAAGTGCAGCTTCACTCCCTCCGGTCATCATGATGTCCGTGTCGCCCCGGCGGATAGATGCCAGTGCAGCGCCCATTGCGTCTGTTGCGGAAGCGCAGGCCGTCGCAACAGCGTTGGCTGGTCCCCGAAATCCAAGCTCAATGGAGACATTGCCACTGCCCGCATTCACCATGAGTCTGGGGATCGTGAAAGCTGAGACCTTACCAGGACCTTTCTGGAGTAGACGCGTTTTTTGTGTCTCCAGTTCCCAGAGACCCCCGATGCCTGACCCGATGATGACGCCGGCGCGATCCCGGTTGAAATCGACGGACGCCAGACCCGAATCGTCGAAAGCCTCCTGCCCTGCAATGACGGCCAGGTGCGCGAAGCGGTCCATGCGTTTGGCCGCCTTACGCTCGATCTTGTCCAGCGGGTTGAATCCATGACATTCGCAACCGATAGTCACGTCAAAGTCGGTTGTATCGAAGAGGGTCACATTGCGTGCGCCACTCTTGCCTTGCATGAGTCCGTCCCAATAAACTTCGACGGAATCCCCGAGGGGCGTTACCACACCCATACCGGTTATCACGACACGACGCTCAGACATAATTTTATCGTTTCCGTAACCTATCCACAGACCAGGCTGCATCGGACAACACGCTATGCGCAGTACGAACAGACCTCTACCCAGGTGAGCGTTTCGCCCCCACCCGCCAAGCCGGGATCCCCTGACCAGACAGAGTCATCAGAGAACCCACCACCACATCAAAAGCCGAAGGTCACCCGCAAGACCAGGCCATCCTGATTTTCCAGGAATACCTGAGCGCTCCATCCCGATTCTTCAGGAACACCTGAGCGCCAGAGTAACACATTAACTTCCAGACAAGTGTTCGTGGATATAATCTATCGCTTGTCCGACTGTTTGGAGTTTCTCTGCCTCGTCATCAGGAATGTTGATGTCGAATTCATCCTCAAGTTCCATGACGAGTTCGACGGTATCGAGCGAGTCTGCGTTTAGATCGTTGACAAAGGAAGTCTCTTTCTTGATCTCTCCCTTGTCGACGCTCATCTGCTCACTGACAATATCGACCACCTTCACCTCAATATCCTCTACAGACAGCTTCGTAGGCGACGCCACTAAACGTACCTCCAGAAAAACCCTTGTATTAAAGAAAAACCGTATCTATAGCGTTGATGCTATTTACCGATTCGCGTGCAGCGGGGGACTATAACGCCACCGCCTCACAGCCGCAATAGCACAAAATTACAGGCTTCGCACATCCTGTCAAACCTTGAAAGCGACCCTCACATCAGCGAAATCACCCCCGGATTGCAGCAGGCCTACATGTGCAACCCGCCATCGACCACCAGAACCTGCCCCGTCAGATAGGACGATTCCGGGCTGGCGAGGAAAGTGACCACCGAGGCGATTTCGTCTGCCTCCCCAAATCGACGCATTGGGATCACGTCCTTAAAGCTGCTCTTCACGCCATCAGGCAGTACAGATGTCATATCTGTCACGATAAAACCAGGGGCCACCGCATTGCATGTGATGCCCCGTTTGGCGTATTCCTTCGCGACAGACTTGGTAAAACCGATGACCGCAGCCTTGCTCGCAGCATAATTGGACTGCCCCGCATTGCCCATAATGCCCGAAATACTCGAAATATTGACGATTCGACCCTTCCGGGCACGCATCATCAACCGAGATACCGCACGCGTCATCCAGAACACCGACCGAAGATTTGTCGTGATGACATCGTCAAACTGGTCATCCTCCATGTTCATCAACAACCCGTCACGCGTGATTCCGGCGTTGTTCACCAAAATGTCGATCCGCTCGTGTTCACCGGCAACTTCGTCCACAAATGTCGCAATTGCAGCAGAATCAGACACGTCGAGCGAGCGAGCGATAATGGAACCTGAGCAGGACGATTCAGCTGCCTCGGCTGCAAGTGATTCGAGCTGCGCTTCATTGCGGGCACATGCAATGACTTTGGCACCAGATTTCGCGAGCGACAGTGCAATCGCCCGACCAATTCCGCGACTTGCGCCCGTGACGACAGCTACCTGATTTTCCAATGATCTCATGACGGTTCCACCGTTCCAAATAAAAGGTTACTTCCCAGATTAGAGCATGACACAGACAATCACGCCGGGGCAAGCAGATCTCCGAGGTCGATTGCGTCCGCCGTTGACACATTGATCGTCTTCATCTTTCGATCGATCTTGCGCATGAAAGAACTCAATATACGCCCCGGACCGATCTCGATAAAGCAGTCATACCCCTCCTTGATGAGATTTTCAATCGATTCCTGCCAACGAACTGGATGTGTCACCTGATCTGTGAGTTTCGCACGCATCGAATCCGGGGTGGTGTGTACCTTTGCATCCACGTTGCAAATCACAGGACACCGAGGCATTTCGAAGGACGTGTCAGCCAATATTTCGCCAAGCTTCGCCCCCGCAGAGGCCATCAACGGTGAATGAAAAGCACCAGCCACATTCAATGGCACTGGGCGAACACCATGCTTTTCAGCAAGATCGACCGCTCGCTCGCAAGCAGCTTTACCGCCACTGATGACAATCTGACCAGGACAGTTGAAATTGGCTGGTACGAGTACGTCCCCTTGAGCAGCCTCCTCGCATAAGGCGAGCACCGCCGCCGTATCCTTACTCAGAATCGAAACCATACCGCTCGGTGACGCCTCAGCCGCCTCCTGCATCAGCTGACCGCGACGACGAACCAGCCGCAACGCATCTTCGAACGTGAGACTGCCAGCCGCATGCAGAGCAGTGTACTCACCAAGACTCAAACCAGCCGAGGCTTGCAACAGCGACGCCGCACCATCATTCCGGTCCAAAACCGCCGTCCAGATGGCGACACTGGTTGTGAAAATGGCGGGTTGCTGGATATCTGTGCGCGTCAATTCCTCTTCCGGCCCCTCAAAGCACAGGGTGGAAAGCGGTATCCCCAGAATATCGTCTGCCCGCTTGAATACATCCGCAGCAGCAGGACAAATATCCGCGATATCCTTACCCATTCCCACCGACTGGGCACCCTGCCCTGTAAACATGACAACACTTCGGGACATCGGTCTCAACTCCATTGCCGTTCCAAATTGAGTCCATATTTCTTAATTTCTTATAGACGTGCGACGATCGCGCCCCATGTGACACCCGCCCCAAAAGCAGCGAACAGAACGAGGTCCCCTTCCTTCAAACGGTTTCGACGACGGACATGGTCAAGTGCGAGACCGATCGAAGCCGCCGAAGTATTTCCGAATTCATCGATATTGACCGCCATTTTATCCTCAGGCAGGTTCAGACGCTCACGGACCGATTCGATAATCCGCCGATTGGACTGGTGTGAAAATATCATCGTCAAATCATCGGCAGTGATTCCGCACTCGGTCAGAGCAGTGTCTATCAGATTCTGCATCTTCACGACCGCCATTTTGTATACGTCGCGCCCACGCATGCGTACAAAGTGGAGACGCTCATTGACCGTTCTCGTGGAGGCTGGCTCGCGACTTCCACCCGCGGGAACCCAGATGTAATCCCATTTGTCCCCATCGGCACCAAGGTGCGTATACAAAAAACCACGCTCAGGGTCAGGCGAACGCGAAAGCACCACTGCACCCGCACCGTCTCCGAAGAGGATACAGGTGGTGCGATCCTCATAGTCGCAGAACCTGGTCAGCACCTCAGCCCCCACCACAAGCACGTTGTTATAAGCACCAGAGGAGATCATATTCCCGCCGACGACCATCCCATAAATAAGGCCGCTGCACGCAGCTGCGATATCAAAGCACGGTACACCCGAAATCCCCAGTTCACTTTGAAGGATGCACGAGGTCGATGGGATCGGCACATCCGGGCTGGCAGTACACAGGATAATGAGATCAATATCACCAGGTTCCATCCCGGCGTTTTCGATCGCCCGACGAGCAGCTTTGGCAGCAATGGTCGAAGTGGATTCTCCCTCGCCAGCTTTGTGGCGGGTTTTGATCCCGGTCCGCTGCATAATCCATTCATCGGTGGTGTCGAGGTACGACGCGAAATCGTCATTGGTCAACACACCCTCCGGTGCATAGGACCCCGTGCCTTTAATGATGACAGGTAATGTCACTTTCATATTCATAATCCCAGTCGCGCCCAGGAGACACCGATCAGTATCTGCGGATAATACAACAGGCGTTCGCAGTCCTGAAAAAAGTCAAACCTGGAGCTAATCGCATTCAAATCTGTTCACGATCGCTTCGTTAAAACCAAGTCGCCGAAAACGATGAGCGGTGAGGACTGCATTTTTGATCGCCAGTTCATTGCTGCATCCGTGGCAGATAATACACGTCCCATCCACGCCGAGCAGTGGCGCACCACCATATTCGCTGTAGTCATGGCGAGATCGCACACTTTTGAAAAGCGCCGCAAAATCACTGGCGACCTTCTCTCCAAGCGAGTTGATCTCAGACTCAAACATGCGAAAAAGCCCCTCGGAAAGACCTTCCGCAAGCTTCAGAATGATGTTGCCGACAAAACCATCACAGACAGCCACATCACAAAAATCGTTAAATAATTCGCGCCCTTCAAGATTACCCACGAACCGTATGCGATCGTCGGCCTTGAGCAACGCATGGGCCTGACGCACAAGCTCGGTACCCTTGAGACTTTCCTCGCCAATGGAGAGAAGCGCCACTCTCGGAGACTCGATCGACAGCAACTGCTCCGCATACAAAGACGCCATCACTGCATATTCGTACAGATGGTGCGGCTTGGCGTAGATATTTGCGCCAACATCGCACAGAACGAAGGGACCATACAATGTCGGAATCGTCACCGCGATCCCCGGACGGGAAATACACGACAGAGGGCGCATTTTCAACTGGCAGGCAGCCGCATAAGCACCCGTATTCCCTGCACTGAGTACAGCGTCAGCCTCACGGTCCGCACCAAGCTGAGCAACGCGCAGCAGCGAAGAATCCTTCTTGCGGCGAAGCGCCTCCACCGGCGATTCGCCCATGCCAATCGTTTCGGAAGCATGAAGCACCCGAACCCGTTCCGCCCAGCCGTTCACGGAACCACCGCCATTCGACGACGACAGCAGGTCGTGAATGCGAGGCTCATCCCCGACAAGAATAAGCTCTATTTCATCGGAGTCAGAAAGTGCGTCAATTGCGCCGCGGACAACCGCTTCCGGAGCATGGTCGCCGCCCATGGCGTCGACCGCGATCCGAAACGACATCACGCATCCTCCACATCGCGTTTCAGCATGACTTTAGCGCTAACGTATCCACAGTTCCCACAAGCAGCGTGAGAAAGCTTGGAGTTTCCACACTTCGGACACGCCACCAGGTTACTTGGCGTCAGGGCATGGTGCGAACGACGCTTCCGCTTCGCACATTTCGAGATTTTCTGGACTGGTTGCATAACTCAATTAAACTCTTTGTGATGGTGATTAACAATCGAACGCGACGCAGCATACTCGTCCGAGAAAGCGTACAACCGCCCCCGCCCCTCGGCCTGTCATTTCCGTATGGGCAGAACCTCTCCCACAGTCCCCCGTACCCTACTTCCGCAAGAATGGCGTGTCAACCGAGAAAACCCCATTGGAGGGCTTGAGAACCCACATTTCACCGCTGTCAACGACGGCCACTGCTCCCAGCGACGCGTTCGACTTGAATCATCCCGACCATACCACTTGCATCATCTCAACCACGCCGCTTGAATCATCCCGACCATACCATTCGTGCAATAATATCACCCGAAAACACCAACTATCATGCGAAAGTACCAGCAGACGGGCAGAGTTTCGCGATCCTGCATTCCTCACACTTCGGTTTTCTCGCCGGGCAAATACGCCGCCCATGCCAGATCATCACATGCCCCATCATGGTCCAGGACTTCCGAGGGACGATCTCCATCAGATCCTTCTCGATTTTCACCGCATCCTTGCTGTTCTTCGACCGCCACGTCAGCGCCAACCGCTCCGCCAGCCGCCCGATATGCGTATCAACCACCACCCCCTCATTCTTCTTGAACCACGTCCCCAGAACCACATTCGCAGTCTTACGCGCAACACCCGGCAGCTCAATCAGCGATTCCAGGCTGTCCGGCACCTCGCCGCCATGCTCTTCCACCAGCATCGCACAGGCATTCCGGACATTTTTCGCCTTCTGCCGATAAAACCCCGTCGAGTGAACAATCTCCTCCAATACCCCAATATCCGCACCCGCAATCGCCTCTGCCGTCGGAAATCGCTCAAAAAGCACCGGCGTCACCTTGTTCACCGTCTCATCCGTCGATTGCGCGGACAGAATCGTCCCAATCAGCAACTGCAACGCCCCACCATGAATTAAAGCACAATCCGCATCGGGATACAGTTTCTTCAACCCGGAAAACACCTTTGCCGCCCGCTTGCGACGCTCCTCAACCTACTCATCCGTCTTGATCGACTCAACCACCCTCTTCTTCACGCAATTTCCCCTCCCGTCGGATCGACCCAGCTCGATTCCCCATCAGACCAGATCTCACGCTTCCAGATCGGGACATCCTTTTTCAAAGTATCAATCAAATACCGACAGGCTTCAAACGCCTCAGCCCGATGCCCGCACGCCACCCCGATGAAAACACTCGCCTCCCCGCACCCCACACGCCCTACCCGATGCGCCATCACCACCGACATCGCACCCCACCGCTCACGAACATCAACCGCCAACCGCCGAAGCTCCTTCACCGCCATTTCGCCATAGGCTTCATAGTCGAGCGCCAAAAGCCCACCACGCTCATCATCCAGCTCATACCGCGTGATCCCCTCAAAAATCACCACCCCCCCCACCTCGAAATCCCCCGACAAACCCTTACAACCAAGTCGATTTCGAAGCCCGGCGACATCAAGCGCATCCCCCGTCAGCTCGATGAAATCCCCAGCAGCACCAGCACCCTCATCCCCCTGCCCACCGGAGACAGGAGGAATGACAGCCACCTCATCCCCATCTGAAAGTACCGTTTCAAGCTGAGCAAATTCCTCATTCACCGCATACCGCAGCGACGCTCCGCGCAGCGACAACGCCTCGTGCGATCCCATCAGGCCCGCCACCAGTTCTCCCAGCGAACTCCCGGAATCGACCGAAACACGCTCCTGCGACACGCCAGCCCAGTCAGCCGCAGGCCCGAGATATACCACACGAATCGTCACCATCTGTCACCTCTACCGCAAAAACGCCTTCCCCATCATCCGCCGCAACATCGCGATCTGCCCCGCATGAAAGGCTTCATGACGATCACAATGACTGATCGCCTCAAGATTCGTACGATAATGAGGATGCGGCTTACCCTCAGCACCCATGCAGGGTTTGCTCAGTTGCTCATCGCTCATCCCACGAATCCCCGCCAGCACCTCAGCATGCGTCGCGTCCATCTTCGCACGCACAGACGCAGGCGACGGAAGCGCGATCTCACCAGGGTCCACCACCACCGAGCCAATCGGGAAGCACTTCACAAGCTCCGCATCAGGAGGACTACCCCCAAGCGCACGCGTCAAGACCAGCAGATGTTCAGCCACCGCAAGATGCCCGCATAACCAGAGCGCATGCTGCACGCCTTCGGCTGGCTGATACGTCCACTCATCACCAGCGATATCCGCGATCAGTTTCAACGTCCAGTCCCGGGTCCCATCAAGCTGATCCGCCAACAAATTTCCAGCTACAGACATCGACATTCCTCCACAGGTTCCATTCGCGGCAGCATACCACGATCACACTTGTTGACCACGTCAATAGTGACTTCAATGCAACCTTATGCTTATAATCATCACGATGACCAACCTCAATCGCCGACACCACCAGACATGACGCAACAAGATAATCCACATACCGACAGTTGGACAAAGGCATGGCTGATCATCGCACTGCCAGCCATCGCCCTCGTCGCCTACGGTTTGTTCTCATCCGTAGCACAGGCAAGAGCACTCAGCAAACTCAGGATCGAAAACGCAGACCAGGCAGCCACGGCACTCTGCAGGTCCGCAGAACACCAGATACGAGACACACTCGCACAGATCCTGAGCAGAGCAGCCGGCCATTTCCAGGCCGGAAGACGCATCGACCCTTTCTCAGGCCGGAGACCCCACCCATGGCTGGGAGACATCTTTGTGTGGGACGCCCGTCTTCTGACACGCTGGCCGGGACCAGATCCACCGACGGCGGTTCACGATTCAGAGACAGCAAAACGTATCATCGACATCTTTGAAAACACGCATTCAAGATCCACGCCTGAGTCGGCCCGCGTCGTACATTTCGCCACAATCGTCCATCACGGACGCAAAAGTATCCTGGGATACATATCCATCGCATCGCCGCCAGCCACACCTTTCATGGTTGGGGTCACCATCGATTCCGACAGAATCGCAACATCCCTCCTTGATTCACACTTCTCCAAGGACAAGCATCTGAAGCTCGTTCGACGCGGCGAGCACGGCTTGAATACAAAGGTACACACCATCTCCCCAGCCGCAGAACCTTATGTGATTGTACTCGACCAGCAATTTCTCAACGCCCAGCTCCACACCGCACTGCGTCCCGTACTCCTTTACACCACGATCGCAGCCCTATTTCTCTGCGCCCTGGGCCTCACCGTCCGAAAATTCATCCGACTTGTCCAGCATGAACTCGCCCTCACCTCGCTGAAAAGTGATTTCATCGCAAGCGTCTCGCACGAACTCAAAACACCGCTCGCACTGATACACATGTTCAGCGAGATGCTCCGCGAAAACAGAGTTTCATCAGAGGACAAAAAGCAGGAGTACTATTCGATCATCTTCCGTGAAAGCGCACGTCTCTCGCTCATGATCGACAATATCCTCGATTTTTCACGCATAGAGGCAGGCAGAAAAGAATTCCACACCGAACCAACAGACATAGGAAAGGTCGTCCGCGACACCTGCGAAACCTACCGATTCGAACTGGACGACAAGGGGTTCGAGCATTCCATCAGCATCGATCCCAACTTGCCCACCATCGATGCGGACCCAAACGCCATAGCACAGGTCATGGTCAACCTCATCGGAAACGCCATCAAGTACAGCACGGGAGAAAAAACGCTGGAAATCAAGGTGACCGCCGAAACACGCCGGGACCGACATGGCGTCCTGATAACTGTCACAGATTCGGGAATCGGCGTCAAACCTGAGGACCGGGCACATCTGTTCGACGGATTTTACAGAGCCCAGGACGACCGCGTACGCAAGGTCAGAGGAGCAGGATTAGGACTATCCCTAGTAAAACGCATCGTAGATGCACACCACGGAATCGTCGATGTCGAGTCAAGACTGGTCAAAGGTAGTACTTTTCGCGTATTCTTACCGCAGACGCAAAGTAACCAGGGTGGCGAGGACATCGCAACCCGTGAACGCGATGCCAACAAGGGCAACGCCAACCAAGCGAAAGGATGATGAACATGCCAAGGATTCTCATCGCAGAAGACGAACCAGACATGCTCATGGGCATACGCGACAACCTCCAGTTCGAGGGGTATGAAGTCCTCGAAGCCGCAGACGGCGCCCAGGCACTGGACATCGCAAAGAACCAGCGACCAGACCTGATCCTCCTGGACATCATGATGCCGAAAATGGACGGCTTTGAGGTCTGTCGCGGAATCCGTGAAGCCGGATTTTCCGTCCCCATCATCATGCTCACCGCGCGATCCCAGGAAGTGGATGTCGTCAGAGGACTGGAGATGGGCGCAGACGACTACATCACGAAACCATTCAACATCCGCGAGCTGCTCGCACGCGTGAAAGTCGCACTCAGGCACGCAGGAGCAGCGCCGACGTCAAAGATGATTCAGATTGGTGACGCAAAGGTCGATCTCGTCAAGGGCAAAGTTGAACGCGGCGGGGAGACTTTCAACCTCGGGTTTTTCGAGATCGAAATGCTCAAAATGCTCACAGAAAACGCAGAGGTTCCCGTCCAGCGGAACGACCTGTTAAACAAAATCTGGGGTCTCGACGCGTTCCCGACAAACCGCACCGTCGACAACCACATTGTCTCATTGCGCCGAAAAATCGAAAAGGACCCCAAAAACCCGCAGCACATCATCACGGTCCACACAATTGGCTACAAGTTCGTCCCATAAATAGCGGCGGGTAAATACGACGGGTGGGCAGGTCTTGGGATATGGATGAGGCGATCATTGTGTGAGCTGTCCATCCTACAGCAGGGAAGGGACCGCTTGACAGAATCAGGCGCGCGCGAGTTGGCACCAATGGGCAAGTTCATCCAGCTGACCGCGAAGGGCTTCCAGCTCAGTCCCGGCCTTGATCGATGATTCGAGTTTCGCAGCCGACTCCGAGATCGGATCAAAACCAAAGCTTTTCCCATCAGATTTGGCACTGCGCGCAAGGCTCTCGAGTTTATCAGCGTCGCCCTTGGCCATCGCAACCTCGAGGCAACGCACCTTTTCAGGAAGGGTCTCCACATACGACTCGATCAGGGGAATCATGTCGGGGTCATCCTGGTGCGAGCTGATGAGTGGCTCTTCTTCGATCGAGGCGAGCACGGTGGCCAGGTCATCTTGAACGTACGGTTTGGGAATGTATCCATCGCAACCAGCCTCAAGGCACTTGACCCGGTCTTCCTCCTCAGTTCTTCCCGTCGCGGCGATGATCTTGCCAATATACCCCTTGCTCCGAAGTTCACGGACTGCCGTGTGTCCGTCCATCACGGGCATTTCGACGTCCATCAAAATGAGGTCGTATTTATTCTTCGACGCCATCTCAACCCCAACTTCACCATTCTCAGCACGATCAACTTCCGCGTTCAGCTTCCCCAGGTAGTACGTCGCCAGCTTGGCAAGACTGTCGTCATCATCCACGATCAGAACGCGGCTCCGAATAGCAGCTGTACAGAAGTCGCCAGGCTCAATCTCCTGATCGAACTTGACGCCAACGTCATGAATATTCCCATTGACATATTCGCAGACAACTGCCGTGGCTCGCACCGTTTTCCAGGTCCCATAAGTACTGATAAGCTGAACCAGTACCTTCGTTCCCGTGTGTACATATCCGCCATGGAGGAACGACATCCCACCTGCGCTCAAGTTTCGTGTAGCAACCTGATAGGCTGTGGCACTCGCAGCCCCAGGTTGTTGCATATGCACGATGCACCCCGTCGTACGATAGGAGAATCGCTCTGAAACGCGTTTCTGCGCCTTTGGAGCTGGCTCTTTGGAGTCCAGCCGATCCAGCACTGTGTTGAGTTCCGCCTCGTCCAGACGGATTGTGCGAACCAGGTTTGATTTTTGATCCCCACTGCTCATACGTTCTGTCCCTGTCACCACAAGCAAGCCACATGGCCACGTTTCGTGAGCTCACGCAGTCTCTACCCATTCCTCATCGGACATCGAACCCCGAGGCACTTGCCCCAATCTCCCCAAATCACAAGCGGAGCGATCCGACACATGGGCAAGACCAAGCTTAAGATATAATGCGCGACCAGTTTCGGACGTACATCTCCCCGCTTTGCCCCGCCTGGGGCCGATTTGTCGCTTGTTGGGTCCGAATTTTGGTTGTTTTTCATCCCAAAACTGACTATGCTCGCTGATTGCAAGAGTGGGGAAGTTCGTTTCTGTGAGGGGACAGGACTCACACAGGGGACTCATCTCACGATAATTTGGTCGATTATTGCATCCAAAACGTGCCAATTCCCTGCGTACGCCCCGGTCAAGGCGACGCAGAGCGTTGGCTGCTGCTGAATTGCATAAGCGAAAGGATACATTATGCACCGTCGTTTCTTTACCGGACACACACTTTTTTCCAGAAAAGCAGGATTTGCCTGCCTGCTAACCCTCCTCTGCGGCAGTATTGCTTCGTACGCGACTGCATCTGAAACAACTTCAGCTGAGACAATTTCAGCTGAAACAACGTCAGCTGAGACAACATCGCACACCTATATCGCGACGGACGGAATAATAAAGCTAAACTTTAGCTCCGAGACGATGTCGCAGGCAGGCATCTACACGACGGACGGTGCGAACGCCAAACGTGACGAGGTGGTACTGGTTTTGGACACGGCGGATGCCATGTTCCAGATGACCACTGACGAGTCTGGGAACATCCAGGGGCTTTCCGGGGCGTTTTCGGGCTTCGGAGAGGGTTTTTCAATCCTCAACGCTGCGTCCGATAATATCGCCATCGGAAACGTATTTTTTGCGACACCCAACGCCCATTCAACCTGGTCCACCCTGACAGCCTTTCGGGATGCGAATCACACTGAGTCCGAGCTTTGGTTCGCGATCACCAACAGCTTTTTCTCGCCTGAATACGGCGAATTGATCGTCAATTTCGACTTTGGACTTTCTAAGGGCAATGCGGACCTTCTGGGCACAAGCGCGAAGGCTGCGATCGGAACGGCTGAGTTGACCTTCCGAATGCGAAAGAATCAGACTTTGGTGGCAGATGAAGATGGCGTCGTCGTGTCAGCGACACTTCACGCTCTTGGCGATCTTAACGGTCCTGGCGTTGCGGGAGGATTCCCGACACCCGGTCCCGACGTGATTGTCGGCGAGCTGCCAAACATGAATCAGTTTGGTCGTGAAGGTGCTGCTGGTTCCGGTACGGTTGGATTGGCTATTGCGACAACTTCCTGCAACAAGGGCAGTACACCTCTGAACTGGTTCCAGTTGCCCCAGACCGACCATCCCATCATTCCGATGAATCTCTACCGGTTGAAGTCGGTGAACGGTAGCCAGCGTTTTGAGCAAATCGGTCAGTCATGGATGAAGCATGCCTTTTTCGCGTTGCAGGGCAACACCTGCGGGTTCGGGTGTGTCACGAATCCAAATGGATCCCGGCTTGGTGTCGGTTGTTCGGATCCCTACAGTGCAAGTCTCAACGCAAGTCAGTGTGGTCTGGGAGCTCGCGCACAGCTCAATCCGTATACGGGTGTGATTCCCGCTGGCGGTAGCGTGGGCGGCAGTCCCTGTACGAACTATCCGTCACAGGATCACGGCGGCCACACACACAACAACAGCGGTATCGAGCATCGTCTGCAGGTACAGGATGTGGACTTGATTGCTGCCCAGAACCCGGGTGCCACATACTACGGCGAAGGCCAGTACATCACGCAGCACGAGTTCAATGACGCAAGCAGTTTCGCGAACCAGAACATGCACAACAACGTGTCCTACCGCCAGTTCAGTGTCTCCGGAGGACCAAGTTCGTTTACTTTCCCGTCCGTCGGGTCAACAGTCCGCGAGCAGCCAGCCGTCAATGCCTGGTCTGGCGCGGCTTCGACGATGATTGAACCTGCTCCCATGGTCGATGGTCGGGCGTTTCTGTATTACGAAGTGACCGATCTTGGCGGCGGGACGTGGCATTATGAGTATGCTGTCTACAACCAGAATCTGGACAGATCGATCAGTGAGTTCACAGTACCGATCCCGACCGGGGTCGTACTCACCAACATTGATTTCCACGCTCCACTCAACCACAGTGACCCGGGTGTTGATCCATCGGAAGAATATTCAAATGCTCCGTGGTCTGTCACCACAAGCGGTGGTCAGATCTCATGGACATCCGAGACACTCGGCCAGAATCCACAGGCCAATGCGATCCGGTTTGGGACGCTTTACAACTTCCGATTCGACGCAAACTCTGGTCCAACCTCCACCAACGCGACAGTCGGTTTCTTCAAGATTGCTGGCAGCAACCAGGCGGCGACCATGGGACCACTCCCGGTCGGTCCGCAGGATTGCAACACCAATGGCATTGAGGACACGTGCGATATAGATTGCTCAGCGGCTGGCTGCAACGTCGCAGGATGTGGACGCAGTGCAGACTGCAACGGAAACGGCATCCCGGACGAGTGTGAAGGACTGGCGACCACGACCCTTCAGACCGAACTGATTATCGGCAGTGGTTTGAGCAGCCCGCTCTTCCTGACGGCACCTGAGGGTGACGACCGTCTCTTCATTGTAGAGCAAGGTGGAACCATCCGAATCAGACAAGGCGGTTCCTTGCTTGGCACGCCGTTCCTCAACATCTCTTCGATCGTCCTTTCTGGCGGAGAGCGAGGCCTGCTCGGCATGGCGTTCCATCCGAATTATGCATCCAATGGCCTGTTCTATGTGAATTACACCAACAACAGTGGCGACACCGTTGTGGCGGAGTATCAGGTGTCGGGGAACCCCAACATTGCCAACGGCACGGCGGTGCGCACGCTGATGACAATTCCGCAACCATTCTCAAATCACAACGGCGGCTGGATCGGCTTTGGTCCAAACGACGGATACCTCTACATCGCCACAGGTGACGGCGGGTCCGGAAATGACCCTGGCAACCGGTCCCAGGACATCACCAACCAGCTGCTCGGGAAGATGCTGAGGATCGACGTGGACTCCGGTACTCCCTACGGCATCCCGCCGAGCAATCCTTTTGTCGGCGTGACGGGTGACGATGAGATATGGGCGTATGGTCTTCGCAACCACTGGCGAAACAGTTTTGACCGGTTGACGGGTGATCTCTGGTATGCCGATGTTGGGCAGGTCGCTCGCGAAGAGGTCAATTATCAGCCAGCCAGCAGCCCTGGAGGCGAAAACTACGGATGGCGGTGCATGGAAGGATTCAACTGCACCGGGCTTTCCGGTTGCACTTGCAACTCTCCTTCGCTGACTCTGCCGATCCACGACTATCCGCGCAATTGCACCACGGGCGGTTTCTCACTGACAGGTGGATATGTCTACCGTGGCTGCGATATTCCTGACTTGAACGGGACATACTTCTTCGCCGACTATGTGTGCGACAACATCTGGTCATTCCGCTACGACGGTGCGACCATGACGGAGTTCCAGTCGCGCAACGCGGAACTGATTGCCGGAATCAACAGCATTGCATCCTTCGGTGAAGACGGTTTCGGCGAACTCTACATCGTCAGCCTCAGCGGAACGGTCCATAAAATCATATCCGCAGCCATATGCGGCAATGGTATCGTCGAACCAGGCGAGGAATGCGATCCTCCAGACGGTGTCACTTGCGATGCCTCCTGCCAGATCATTCCGACCATGTGTGGTGACGGTATCCTTCAGCCGGGCGAGGAATGTGACGACGGCAATCTGATCCCTGGCGACGGATGCGACGAATTCTGCAATGTCGAGTCGAATGACGACTGTGCAGACGCCGCGCTGATCTTCGAAGGTGACACCGCATTCAGCACTGTTGGTGCGACGACAGACGGACCTGCCCACCCCGGATTATGCGACGTATCCGGCGATGGCGGACAAACCTTCAGTGACATCTGGTTCATCCATACAGCAACGTGTACCGGCAACCTGTCGGTCAGCACATGCAATCAGGTCAACTACGATAGTGACCTTGTCATATACGACGGAACGAATTGTGCATCTCTGAATTTCCTCGGCTGCCAGGATGACACCGGAGGGTGTGCTGGTTTCTCAAGCACACTGATAGCACCTGTCGTGGGTGGTCAGGATTACCTCATCCGCATCGGTGGCTGGGCCTCAACGGGCGACCAGGGATCCGGAACGGTGACCATCTCAAATGATGGAACCAACTGCAATGAATGTACCATCCCAGCCGACTGCGAAGACGGCAATCCATGCACAGATCACGACTGCGTTGCGAATGTCTGCATCGACACGAACAACTCAGCTTCGTGCGACGATAACAGCCTCTGCACCCAGACAGACACATGCTCAGGAGGCGTCTGCGTCGGAAGCAACCCACTCTCATGCGACGATGGAAACGCGTGCACGGACGATTCCTGCAATGCAGCCACTGGGTGTGTAAACACCAACAACAGTGATCCCTGCAACGACGGAAACGCGTGTACTTCCGGCGACGTATGCTCGGGTGGTACATGTTCAGGTGGTTCGCCGACGGTTTGTGACGACGGCAACGCATGTACAACGGACACTTGCGACATGATCGCCGGCTGTCAGTTTGCCAACAACACCAACCCATGCGATGACGGTGACATCTGTACCGACGGCGATACCTGTTCTGGTGGAGTTTGCGTCCCGGGTTCCCCGCCGGATTGCCTGAATACCACCTGTACCGATTGCAACATGAACGGCGTCCGCGATGACTGCGAAGGATTGCCCGATTGCAACGGTGACGGCATTCCGGACGAGTGTCAGTTCGCGGATTGCAACGGCAACCTGATCAACGACATTTGCGAGATCGCTTCAGGTCTTGAAGATGATTGCGATGGCGGACCGGTCGGTGTTCCTGCTGATGGAGCGACCATTTTCGGTTCCATCTGCTTCGCCTGCCACGCTTCTGATGGATCGGGAGGTATTGGACCCAACATTCAGGACCACTCGCGCACAGTGATATGGAATATGCTCAATCCGCCAACAACCCACACAGGCGGAGCGCAGACGCAGTACGACGATCAGGACATCGCCAACATCGAGGCCTTCCTCGCGACGGGTGGTAGCCTGGGGCGTCCCGACTCCATACCAGACTCCTGCCAGACCCTTCCAGATTGCGATGCCAGCGGCGTCGCCGATGGCTGTGAGCTTGAGGCTGGCACGCTTGTAGATCTGGATTACGACGGAATTCCAGACTCTTGCGGGGCGGACTGCTTCGTCGATACAGATTGCGACGACAATACAATCTGTACATACGATCGATGTTCCACGGGGTTGTGCGTGTTCACTGCAGTCCTATACGGTGACGTGAACCACAACGGTGATGTCGACATCTTTGACATCACATGTATTTTAGACGGATTCTCAATCGGAAGCTTTGCAATCTGCTCGCTCGAGGATCTCGATATAGAACCATGCCCCAATGGAGATGGAGATGTCGATGTGTTGGACGTGACAAACGTTCTAGATGCGTTTGCTGGATTCGATGCATGCGGTTGTGGGCTGCCACAACCCACAGCACCCATCGAATTGCTTGACACACGGCTTGCTCGAAATAACGCGTCCGATTCGGCTTCGATCTCGATCTCATTCCAGGAGCAGACGAATAAACTCGGACGTGGGCTTACAGTCGATGTCTACGCCGGAAACTTTGAATCACTACGTGGTTATCAGTTGCAGGTGGTAGCCGTGGATGAAAGCGGTCGCATGATCCAGGCCAGCGACATCAGGATCGATTCCGCTCGACGTGATTTTGCGTTCGCCGGGTGGAATACATTCTCCGCGGTAGATATCGCACGTTCGAGAGCGGTGGTCGCGGTGACTCAGGGATCGCTGACATGGGATAAGAAATCTTATCTCGGTACGTTCGTCTTCGATGTATCACAGGCCAAGGGACGCGTAACTGTCCGATTGGGTTCCGAATCCATCATGGTCGATGGCGACGGAAACACGATCGCAGTCAAGCGCAACGACGGCCGGCAGGCTTTGGCGCGCTAAGCGATAAAGTTCCTGTCCTATAAATAAACCAGGGAAAACGCGGAGATCTCAGGTCTCCGCGTTTTTCTTTTTACTATATTTTTTCCAGCTACACTTTTCCTGTACCGCGTTTCAAGCGCCAAATGAACGATTGTCAAACCTGGTGAGTGAAAGAGGTCCGAAATAACGCGGGAACCACCCCAAAAATTAGATCACCCGTGACGTTATGTAGTTGGAGGCAGAGAGAAGGCGACACGTCTTGCGTTCTCAAGACAAGCCTCCAAAGGAGTGGTGTGAATGGAGATGGCTGGAGGTTGCATATTTACCGTGACACTGAACTTTTCACCTGCGCGTTACGGGGGGAAGGCGGGCATGGAAGCATATTCCTGTTGCATCGACTCTGCGGTCTGGATACATTAGCAGGTCGAGGAGTTGGGAATTGGCGAACATGGTTGAAGCAAGCGCGTAGGATCGCAAAGCAAGCGGGATCGGAAAGCAAGCGCAGCCCACCGAAATTACCATTGCCATTCACAGGAGTCAATTTGTAATCGCCTGAAGCGATGTGCTTCGAGGGCAGCCTGCGGGTTTGTCCTCAGTCCACATTGCACTTTGGTCCATTGTATGTTGCCGATGAAGACTGTCGGCGATGAGTTTCAGTCAGAAAGGATGCTGTATGCATTTCCAGCCCGGATCTACCTTTGTCACCCGAAAGTCCATCATGATGTCCAGCAGATATCTGTCGTTAGTTTGCACACTGATGTTCCCATTGCTCGCTACAGCAGCCGACGTCACAACAGAAGAAACCTTCACTGCAAGAGAAGGACTGGTCACGCTGCAGATGAACCAGGATGCAATGTCTGAGGAAGGACTCTGGCTGACCGACGGTGTTGGATTCAAATCCGACAGATCCGGTCATTATGAGTTGGACATCGATTTGACCGGCCAGATCATACAAGCCATCGTCACGCCGAAGGGAACTATCCACGTCATAGCGGATACACTTTCCATGTACTATCCGGCGTTCGGCATCGCATCGACCGAGAGCGAATTCGTCACGGATGAGCTCCACATGTTACTCGACTTTAAGCGCGGACAAGCCACTGCATTCCGCGACATGAAGCACGCCGAACCGATCTTTAACTTAACCCTCCTCGACACAAATCTGGATCGCGAGCAGGCACAGCTTTCCATCCGCTACAGTATTCGCCTTTCGAAGATCACAGCCGAGTTCCTGCAAGTGACACCCGACACCATTCTGGGTGAATTACAATTGCACCTTCGTGTCGGACTCACACAAACGCTGATACTGGACAGCAGCGGACAGGTTGTCTCAGCCGAGATGCGACCCGTTGGGGATGAAAACCCAGGCGCTGCCGGGGGAAATAACGGTACGGTTTGTGGCGCCACCACAGGTGCAGATGTCATCGTCGGCGTCCTCCCATCCATCGCAAACTACGCCAGCGTCGGTGGCATTGAAGCATTTGCAGTCGGAACCACATCCTGCAACATCGGTACAACAAACCTCCTCTGGCAGGACAGCAACTCAAACCACCCGGTCATTGGCCAAAATATGTACCGCCTGAAAGATGGACGCATGGAAATGCTCGGGATCAGCTGGTTGAAGCATGGATTCACAGCACTGACGCAGGACGAATGCGGTTGTGGTTGCAACGGCGTGGGGGGTTCAGCGCTGGGGGTTGGCTGCTCCGATCCCTACAGCTCAGGTCTCAACGGCGACCAGAATGGATTCGGAAGTTGCGGCGGCGGCGTATGCGGCGGGCTTGGACCGCGATTTGAAGTCAACGCAGATACCGGCGTATACCCCTGGCCATATTCGTTCAACGGCGTCTCGGGAAATTCGATTTTCAAGCGCCTGCAAGTCAAAATCACCGATCTCGACCCTGCCGTCGATGGCGGAGGCACCTATTTCGTGGAGGGGCATTACGTCACCCCTGACGACGCAGCCGCAGGAAACCAGAACAACAATATCTCTTATCGCCAGTGTCGTATCACCGGAAGCGGGTCATCCTGGTCGGCAGATTTCAGCGGCATGCCCGGCACGGTGCGGGAAGACCCAGCCATTCGAGCGTGGAAGTTGTCGGATCCGAACGTCATAGAAACCGACGTGCAGCTTCCAGGAGAAGGCCTCTTCATCCTCTCCTCAAATGCGACCGACCTTGGCAACGGGTTTTATCACTACGAATACGCCCTGCTCAACATGAACTCCGACAGATCTGCCGGGGCATTTGAAATCCCGGTCCCCGTGGGCGCCACCATTCAAAATGTTGGTTTCCACGATGTGGATTACCATAGCGGCGAACCTTATTCCCTCACCGACTGGACAGCCACGGTTGGCTCCAATTTCGTTCGCTGGGATACAGAAACATTCGCTTCCAACGCAAACGCGAACGCCCTGCGATGGGGCACGACGTACAACTTCAGATTCGAAGCCAACGTGACACCAATTACCGACAATGCAACCATCGTCATGTTCAAACCTGGCAGCCCCACAAGCATCCTCGCCGCAGCATACGTCCCCTTCGGACCACCGCCCGTGTGTGGCAATGGCGTGCAGGAACCAGGCGAGGAGTGCGACGACGGCAATCTGATACCGGGAGATGGATGCGACGCAAACTGCAACATCGAAACCGTATGCGGCAACAACATCATCGAATTTGGCGAAGAATGTGACGATGGAAACTTAATCAATACGGACGCCTGCCTCGCCACCTGCCTGAATGCGACATGCGGTGATGGATTTGTATGGTCCGGGACGGAGCAATGCGACGATAGCGGCGAATCGGCGACATGCGACACTGACTGCACCACTGCGGTATGCGGCGATGGAACCGTCAACACTACACGGGGTGAAACCTGTGACGACGGAAACACCGTTCCGGGTGATGGTTGCGACGCCTCATGCCTCACAGAGAGCAACGACGACTGCAGCGGCGCAAACCCGATTTTCGAGGGAGATACAGCCTTCAGTACCATTGGCGCGACGACGGACGGTCCGGCCCATGCAGCAGAATGCACCGTCAGTGGCGACCAGGGACAGACCTGGCTGGACATCTGGTACGTTCATACAGCAACCTGCACCGGAACCCTGACAGTCAGCACATGCAATCAGGCAGACTACGACAGCGATCTGGTCATCTATGATGGGACGGATTGCAACAGCCTGAATTTCCTCGCATGCAACGATGACGGGGCAGGATGCTCAGGTTTCTCGTCATTTTTGCAGGCTCCTGTCGTGAGCGGTCAGGATTATCTGATCCGTGTGGGGGGCTGGAATACCAACGATTCAGGAAGCGGTACCATCTCTATCTCAAATGATGGGACTGTCTGCAGCGAGTGTACAGTCCCAGCCAACTGTGACGACAGCAACCCATGCACGGATGATGACTGCGTCACCGGAATATGCGTCAACACGCCGAACACAGTGGCCTGCGACGACGGTGACGCATGCACGGTGAACGACGTATGTTCAGCCGGAACATGTGCTTCCGGTTCCCCGCTGACTTGTGACGATGCGAACCCATGCACGACCGATTCGTGCAACACCGCGACTGGCTGCGTCTTCACGAACAACTCGTTCGCGTGCGAC
>JAJRYY010000115.1 GCA_024275565.1 Planctomycetota bacterium | reverse complement strand
GAAATGGGTTTGATTCGTATGCTGTGGATTTTCGTCCGCGGGATCGTTCGTGACCGAACGGAACTCGCCACTGAAAATCTCGCGCTTCGCCAACAACTTGCCGCTTTGGAGCACCGATCGAAACGTCCGCGGCTGCGAAAGTGTGATCGCATTTTCTGGGCATTGCTGTCGCAAGTTTGGTCGAATTGGCGATCTGCCCTTCTCATCGTTCAACCAGATACCATCGTCCGTTGGCACAGACAGGGCTTCAAGCTGTTTTGGCGATGGAAGTCTCGTGGACGGAAACCAGGACGACCGAGCATCGACAATGAGATCCGTAGGTTGATTCAGAGGATGTCCCGCGAGAATCCGGACTGGGGTGTTCCGCGCATCCAATCCGAGCTGGCGCTTCTTGGTCATATCGTTTGCGACACGACCGTACGCAAGTATCGGATCCGAACGCAAAAGCCACCCTCTCAAACATGGCGGACATTCCTTGACAATCACCTGTCCGACATCGTTGCAGTGGATTTTTTCGTTGTCCCAACTGGGACATTTCGAATTCTGTACACCTTCGTTGTCCTCCGCCACGATCGTCGGCGCGTCGCCCATTTCAACGTCACCGCCCATCCGACGGCAGTGTGGACCGCACAACAGATCGTTGAAGCGTTCCCCGAAGAGTCAGCTCCGCGGTTTCTCATTCGTGACCGCGATGGCATTTATAGTCTGGACTTTCAAGCACGCGTCTCAAATATGGGTATCGAAGAAGTCGTTACGGCTGCAAAATCTCCCAGGCAGAATCCATACGTCGAGCGCCTCATCGGATCAATTCGCCGCGAGTGTTTGAATCACGTCATTGTGATCAACGAATGCCATCTTCGTCGCATCCTTCGCTTGTATTTCGAGTATTACCACGAATCGAGAACCCATCTTTCGCTGGATCGCAACTCGCCCGTACATCGTGAGATCGATCCGCCCCAAAACGGCAAGGTAATCGCGATTCCACAAGTTGGCGGTTTGCATCACCGCTATCGTCGCGCGGCGTAACAACCTCGAGCCGAGCGCTTACGGGTCTTGAATTCCACCGCTTGGTCCCTGCGCTGGCGCGTCGATTTGACGAATTTCGGCCGTCCAGTGACGGTTTCGCCCTACGAATCGTCCCACAAAACGTTCGACGAAGTCACCCAACGTACGAGTTCGAAGGACAAGAATGCGCCGGATGACGTTTTTGCTAAGGACACCAATCCGCCGCGTAGTGCTTTCAGAATCCAGAATGCGTGAGGCTTTCGAGATGATCGCCTTCACATACAGCCGGAGCTGGACTCCCGCCAGTGCGCTCACCGCATGGTAAACCGGATTGTCACATCGTATGGAAAGCTGTACTTCAATGGAAAGCTGTACTTCAAGCGTAGCCCCAGTACCCAGAAGGAACAGTGCCAATATAAACGAATGCAACGAACAAAGCCCAAAACATCCGCCTACTCAGCAAGAGCTGTGGGCTTGTAATGGCTCGGTGACCATGGAATCCATAAACCAGTCCCAAAACAAGCGTACTATGGATGTTAGTTTTCGTCGCGGTATCGACTGAATCTTGCGCGCTTCCAAAATCACCCACCAGCGAACCCATCGATTTTCCCCGACTTCCGACCGGATGATTTCTGATTGTACTCCATGATCGCCGCATCCAACCCACGCCACCGCGCCTTCCAGTCGCCAACATCACCTACAGCATCACCCCCTGCACCACCGCCACCCTCCACGCGCAACAACACGCCCCGCAAATACCGCAGCCGATCCGTCCGCGTGACAGACCGGGCACGCGCCAAACTCGCACCGAGTCGCACCACCGCCCGCCACATCATCTTCCGCGACACTGCCTCACTACCATCACGCCGAACCCCCTCCAGATCGATCAACCACGGAAAAGGCCCACCCGCATCACCACCCGGGTCCGTCACCAGAATATTCGACGCCTTAAAATCCCCATGCTTGAACCCGCCCTCAGACATCCCCACCGTAAGCTCAGCCAACGCACCAGCTAAACCATTCTTAACCCCCCGCAGCACCCCAGCCTCAAGCTCATACAACCAGACCGTCGCCACCTGATCCAGCTCAACAGCCTCCCGAACCGTCTCCGCGATAACCCACGTCTCCCGCACCCCCAGCAGCACCCCCCGCTCCAACAGCACCAGCGGCGCCGGCGTCCTCAACCCCGATTCCAGCAAAGCCACCCCCATCGCAACCTGCCGCCGAGCAGGACTCCCCCGAAACAACCACCCCATCCGCCGCACAATGCTCGTCTCCCGATCATGCTTGCATACAACATCCAGAACCCCCTCCCCCACCGTCAACCCACAACGAAAAACCTCCCCAGACCGCGACGCCTTCAATACCTCCCGATCCGCTACCAGACCCGCCATCGCACCCCCATCCGAACCACCCACCAACCCCACAAGCACCGACCGCCAATCCTCAGATGTCAGACCCCTGGCACTATCCCCTTCCCTGATACTCTCACCAGCCCCTGCTCTCTCACCAGCCAACGTCGACTGCCACCGCAGCGCAACCCGACCACGCCATCCACCATCAAGCGAAATCCGCACCCACTCAAACAATTCAGCCACACCCTTCACGATCAATAAACCCTCACCTGGCGGTCAAAAAATCACCCGTCAACAAACGGATGAATCACCCTACGCGACACATCCCAAAACGCAACGAACCCGCATCATTCAACCAGACACGATATAATCAAGCGACAGTATGAATCCAACACGATACAGCCCATACAAACGCAACAATCACCCACCAATCCCGCGATTATCTTTGAATCTCACCAATGAATTCATACAATAGCGGACGCGGATCTTCCGACTTTCCGCATGTGGTCGCGGGTGGATGATCCCCTGCGTCGAGTGCCAATCGACACAACAAGACCCAACGGACAAAAAGCGATCTCCCATGACAAACCGATTCAAGCAAGCAGTCCTGCTCTGCACACTCGCTACAGCGTCACTTTACACGACGGCCGCCATCGCGGAAAGTGAGAGAATTTCAGCCGTCAAGCTAACGCCCGACCAGCTCGGGGTGGGCTACGTTGAATCCATGGCAGAAGTCCTCGCACGCGATGCAGAACTCGCCGAAGCACAGGCGATGGCTGACGGTCACGATGCCAAGACGACCCCGAAGCACGGAGCATGGTTCGTCCCAGGTCGCCGCACCACAGCCCGCACCCATTCCGGACAGCACAACCTCGTCAATAAATATGGCGACACGCGCATGGGCATCACCTTCCCCGACCTCGTCGACCTCAAGGGTGCCTATTTTTCGGGTCAGGAAAACCAGGCAATCTGGGCAAAGGGCATCCGCATCCATGGGTATCGTTCCGGCGTCGAAGTGGTCAAAACCACTTGGTTCACCGAGATCACAGCCGACCCAACCTGGTTCGCCATGAAGTTCGAGGCTGTCGATCGCATCGTCATCGAAGCCAAGCCAGCCATGAACGGTGCAGGATTTTACGCAATCGACGATCTCACCTTCAGCCCCCATCGACCGGTAACCGCACAGCAGAAACCTGGCGCAATCGAGCCAGTCCCAACCGTCGTCACCTTCGACGACGTCCTTTTCAACACAAAGCTCACTGGAACCGGATACGCAGGATTGACGTGGGAAACGGGTACAGGAGATTTCACTGCTCAGGACAACCTCCCAGCACCAGCCGTACCGCCGGGTTATGTGGCTGACGATCCACCCGGACATGCCGATGCACCCGAAAACCCTGAAAACGCACAGGACGGTTCCGCAACTACCGCATCCGGCGGCGCGGGCACACCACCGATCCTCACGCTGAATTACGAAGGCATCCGCCGAGGCGAATCCGGTTCAAGCTCCAACCCTCCGGACACCTGCGGAGCGATTGGTCCGGACCACTACGTCGAAGCTGTCAACCGCGTTTTCGCCGTCTATGACAAGGAATCCGGCGATCAACTCATGTCCGTCAATCTTGGCACCTTCCTACCGGGTTCATCGGGCGATCCACGCGTATTTTTCGACCAGCACAGCGATCGCTGGTTCGTCCTTGCCTCAAATTTTTCAAACCGAATCTACTACGCCGTCTCACTCACCAGCAACCCCATGGGGAACTGGTTCAAGGCGAATTTCAGCACCGCGCAGTGGGGCTGGCCTGATTTCCCGACATTCGGCGTCGATGCAAACGGCATTTACATCGAAACATACACCGTCGGAAACGGAAACATGGCGATTTTCGCACTCGACAAAGCACCCCTCATCGCAAGCCCACCAAGCGTCGGTGCGGTCTCAGTCTTCCCAAATCTTCCCTGGGAAGGAGCGATGCAGCCATGTCACACATACGGCGAAACCCCCGGCGAATACATCATCTCACGCCGAACTTCAACATCCCTCAGAATCAGACGCGTCGATCCACCCATGACCAACCCCACCCTCGTCACGGTCGGAAACGTCACCATCCCATCTCACAACAGCCCGCCAGACGCAGCAGCACTTGGCAGCAATGTCCCGCTGGATACCGTCGGACACCGCATTGTCAACGCAGTCTACCGCGACGGTTCCATCTGGTGTGCACACACCATTGGCATCGGAGCCAGAGCAGCATGCAGATGGTACGAAATCGACCCCGTCACACGGTCACTCATCCAGTCTGGAACCATCAGCGCCCCTCAGATGCACTATTTCTATCCAACACTCACAGTCAATCGGTTCGGCGGCGTCGCAATGGGGTTCTCCGGATCGAGTTCGAGCACCTTCGCAGCCTGTTTCTACTCGGGACGCCTCGCAGGTGATCCGCCAGGACAGATGGCTGACCCAGTCATGCTCAAGGAAGGACTGGGAGCCATCAACAATCTGGACGGCTTCGGACGCAACCGCTGGGGCGATTACAGCAGCACCACGCTCGACCCGATCGACGAACACGCCATCTGGACGGTCCAGGAATTAGCACGCACAGGAAACAACTGGGGAACCTGGGTCGCAAGACTCATCACACAGGACGACTGCAACGGCAACGATCTCGCGGACGCCTGCGAAATTGATTGCAACGCCTTCGATGGCGACTGCAACGTGTCAGGATGCGGCGTCGCGTTCGATTGCAACAACAACATCTTCCCCGACCAATGCGACATCGCCTCATCCTCCTCGCTTGACCTCAACCAGGACGCCATCCCGGACGAATGCACCATCCCAGGCGACACAGACAACGACGTCGATATCGACCTCACAGACTTCGCAGTCTACTTCGAATGCGACAACGCCACAGAGGGAGGTGTCCCGCCCGGTTGCGAAGTCTTCGACTTCAACCGCGACAACGAAATCAACCTGACAGACTTCGCACAATTCCAGGTCCGATACACCGGCGACTGTGGCGTCGTCGTCACGCAATCACCAGAGGGGAAAACCACCTGCCTCGGCGGATCCATCACACTCTCTGCAGACGCCACCGCTGACGAGCTTTCGTTCGCATGGTATCTAAACGGTCAACCCGTCCCGGACGCATCGACCGCCGACCTCGAGATCAACCCCATCACAGAAGAAGATATAGGAACCTACATCGCATACGCTCTCTCAGGATGCGGCGTCGCAGCCACCCAGTCCGCAACCCTGCAGGTCCACCCATCAGCAACCATCGTGGTAGAACCCGTCGACCTCTCAATGTGTCCCGGAAATTCAGCTCAGTTCACCGTCATCGTAGCAGGCATCCCACCTTTCTCTTACCAGTGGCGAAAGGACGGCGTAGATATCGAAGGTGAAACCGAAAACAGCTTCACCATCGACACCACCACCCCCGCAGATGGCGGAGCCTACGAGTGCATCATCAGCGATGGCTGCAATCAACCAACCCCCACGCAATCCGCCACGTTGCAAATCCTCCCCACCGTGAATTTCATCACAAGCCCGGAATCTGGCAATTTCTGCGTCGGCGACCTCATGTTCCTGTCAGCAGACGCCACGGGTATTCCGGAGTACCAATGGTTCAAGGACGGCCAACCCATCCCGGATGCAACCGAACTCTTCTACTTCATCCCCGCAGTAGCAGAGTCCGACGCGGGCACCTACTTCGTACGTGGCGAAAACCAGTGCGACGACTCCGTCTCCGACATAGCAACAATCACAGTAGAGGTATGCCCATAACCGCCAGTTTCTCATTGCTTCCTGTAGCTCACAATACTGGGTGGCCCACCTCCTCGAACTCTGTGTGGCCCACCTCTTCAGAGGTGGGGAAGCCGATGACAAACAACCTATTTGTAGTGCCTTGGAATTGCTGACGTTTTTGTTTCCGAGCCGTGACCCTGAAGGGTGCCACTGGCGGCTTGCCCGCCAGTGCGTTGTGTAAATCCACACATAACTCTTCTGCATGATAACCAGCAGACAAACCCTGTGCTTAATAAACCGGATAAGTCGATATCCAACGCATCCGGTGTTATCGTTTGTGCAGGGTCAATGCCATTCTTAGTTGAAATTGCGAACGGCTCCATGGGGTTATGCCACCTGTTCGAGGCAGCCTTTCAAATACGTTTGCAGTGCTGTACGCAAGCGGACCAGTTGCTTGCAGCCACACACCTTGCGTAACCGCGG
>JAJRYY010000114.1 GCA_024275565.1 Planctomycetota bacterium | reverse complement strand
CGTTGAAACCAGGGTCTGGGGATAGTGCCCTTTGCCCACGTTGTGTAGGCCGGAGTCGGGATCGAAGTAGTCACGAATCTCCTCAGAAGCAGGCAGCGTGAATTTCGATCCGTCAATGGCGAAGACGGACATGCCGTGCCAGAGATACGTCGCATCGGTTGGCCAATGCCGCAGCGCAAGATCAACAACGCTGCTGAAAACGCTTTCGAATACCTTCCAATGGAGCTTCTTTCGGGCTTTGGTGACGGCTGATCGGGTAGCCTGTTGTGCGCCTGTCCACCGTATATATTCAGGCGCGACCAAACCTCCACATGCGGACACCCGTAACTGACCCTCATCAGCTTGGCCTATTGCGCGGGCTAAACCCGAATAAGACCTTGTCACGGATCACGCAAGAGGATCTATATCACTGGGAACAGGAGGGCAGGATCCGACGTACGGATGCTGGTTGGGAGGTGGCGCCATGAGATACCAAACAAGGATCGAGACTCTGACTGTTGCATTTGCGTTGTCGTGCTGTTCCATTGTACGCGTTGCCGGCCAAGGCCTTGGTGACGTCTGCGATCCGGTGCTCGATCGACCACCGCACCCAGGATGGGTATGCCGACAGATGAGATCGTGTTTGACCCACCTCACATTTTGAACGCCAAGAAGGGAGACATAGTCCTCAACCCCGGGTGCGGCATTGTTGCAAAACTGCTGCGACAAGTGAGTCCGGGACAGCATTTCGGTCACTGCGGTATTATGATTGACAATGGATATCACCTCGTCAATGCAACATCCAGCCAGGGGGCATTGGAAGCGGCGATTGCCGTTGATGGCGTCGAGCCGTATGAGGTGCTGAAGTACCAGTGGCCGGGGACAATTCAACAATCGATCAATGAAGCCTATGAAGTCGGTTCGGACCGGATAGACCCATTTGGTGTTCTGCGAAACCTCAAGCCGTTTAGTTTTCAGGCCGAAGGGCTGGAGTGCGAAGGAGAGCGGACGTTCTCGCAGGTTGTCCAACCACCGCCTCTCGATGAAGCTTGGGATCCGAGTATTCGCGACACGCTATCCGCAATCGCAGATCGTGCTGCCGCGATGAATGGCCATTATCGATTCTTCGCGTACACCGACGCGGACATAGTCAATAACGGCCAGTACTCCGCGCCAGACATACCATTTGCTGAATGGGCGTACGACTTAGCACCGCTGCCTTTCACGTGTTCTAGCCTAATATGGCACGCCGCGCGTAGCGTTGGGGTCTTATTGGAAGGTGACGCCCAGGAGAGCGCAGATATCAACCCACCAGGGGCGATTGATGGTCTCTACGCATATGATGCAACGGAGAGGCGAAATGCTGCGGTGTTCCTCCATGGCATGATTTATAACCAGGTGGTGGAGAGCTACAGTGAGGATTTAATACCAACCTTTGTTTGCCAATTTGAAACCTGCGCAACAGATGCGGCCAATCAAATAACGAACGCTTTTGCCTTCGACTGGTGCGGTGATGAGGAAGGGATGAAGTTCGAGGGCGAGACGCACTCCAAAGACTCAATGCGCTGGCTCGACCCTGGTCCCGGAATCACCGTATCGCCTGAGGATCTCATGTCCTGGGATGGCCCGGACACCGGCGGTGTGTACGGCCACCATTCGGACATGCAGTACCAGGCGGGTGAAAATGTCTGGGTGCACCGGTGGGCGGTATCCGAAGGTGTTGGGAATGTAACGGGTACTGCGATGTACGGCGGAGACCCAGCTTTTCTTGTTCCACTCACTATGGCGGGGCTCACGACCGCGGCGCACCCGGCTGAGCTAGGGTTGGTAGCTAGGTTTACGTTCGAGAACATCCCCGCGGGCCCCTACCGCCTGCAAGCACTAGACTTCGGAGGCCTGCCGCTGTGCCTTGACATGCCGGTCACGGTCATTGCAGGCGAAACCGTTGAGCTCCTCAATGTAGTGATCGCGGATGGGCCTTGCCCGCTCGCTGGCACGCGGCGGCGGATTCGCGTGTCGGGAACGATCAATGTCACGGATGATGACCCGTTATGGAACGATACGGGTCAGTGTCACGTATCAGCAACGCTCGAACTGGCACCCGGCGAGCGCCTGATACATACATTCGAGACTTCGCGAACGGACAACAGATGCTGTGCGGATGAAGTAGGCGTGGTATTCACGATCGAGTTGCGTCCGCAACTGGATATCGAAGCAGCAGCATTCCCAGTGAAGGTATACCTAAAGGGTCGGTTATGGGAGTTGCGACGTGGTGGGTGTGGAAGTGATGAGGCGAACAACGGCGGGGGGGAGCGCTCGAACGGTGTCACAGTGTTTGCAGACGATCCGAACGGTGAAGAAGTTAGCCTGACGATTCACAATCTGGACGAGGGAGGTGACAAAGCCACGATCGGATTGACGATCTGGAATGAAACAATCGAGTAAACGATAACCGAGCGATATTTCACTCGTTGGTGCCGATGTTGACTTGTGTATTCGGTGGCGGTGTTCACTGTTGTCAGTTGGTCGTTCAAAGGAAACGCAATGTCGTGTTCTCGGACCGGCAGTGCGGATCGGGCAGCGGACCGGGATAGGCGTTGAGATACCGGAGAATAGGAGAACCTCTATGGTCGACGGGGCGGAAGGGATACGCTGCGTGTGCGACATGTCAACGGTGAGACGCCACCAAGGAGTCGATCCTGCACGCTCGTGGATTGGGGCAACACGGCACACACTGTTCTTCATTATTCTCATTGGTCTGGCAATATCGGTAGTATCGGTCAGGGCTCAGGTAGACACCTCGCTGTTGAGTGAAGACACGCCGATCTGTACTCCTCAGCAGCTGGGAGAATGGGCATTCGTTGACGAATGGCAACAAGGAGTGGCCGGGAGAGACCCAGACGGATGGGAGATTGGTTGCTTTCCTGCAGAGAAGTTTTTCCTGAGCATCGACAATTGGTATCCAGTAGCAGGCACAAAGGAGACTCTGTGCGGGACATTGCATGGGTTTGAGTTCTTTGATCCGCGCCTTCCATTCACCGATGAGGCGGATTGGAACAACTTCATTATTCCAAGCCCGGCACACCAACACATCTTGGACGCGGTCCGCTCACATGTTAATCCGGAAGACGACGACGACTGGCATAGCTGTGATGCACACTTTGACTGTCTTGAGGCCGAAGTGACGCCGGGGGACCAGTTCTTCTATGCTCCCGAAAACCTCTGGTTTCCGCGAGACCCTGACACGTCTGGCGCACATGATCCGCCATCGGATCTTGAAGGATCGACAATTTGCACGTACGGTGCCTGGGTGACGGAATCTGTTCACGACTCACGGCCAGAGATTCATCCATCAGAGTTATACTGGTGGAAGGCGCCGCCAGGTCCGCTTGTGCCGAATTTTGAAGAGGTCGAATCGGCTCTCGCGGCTGACGAGGACGTGGCGGTCTATTACTTGATGGTAGTCCAGGACGCGTCGAACCGTTTTCGAGACGAAGATGATTTTGACAAGTGCGGTGACGAGGATCCGCCGCCGTCGTGGCGACCATGGGCGTCCGCCCCAAGGGCTGCGCAGTTTCGAATTGCCTTCGACGCCGACGTCGCTGCGAGCGGCATCAGACGGCCAATCGAATACTCGGTACAGGAATTGCGCTCGCGACATGTAGAGACGAGCTCTGATCCGGCCGAACGCTGGCGAGATTCTGACGATGGGGTAGAACACGCTCTTCGGTACGACGACGTCAAGTTGGTCGGGGCTACTGAATCCCAGCCAGATGATACGGATATTGGCGTGCGTTTTGTCGACGTATGTCGAGATGCTGCCAACAGGCGGGTTCAGGGATTCCTGGAAATCACAACAGTCGTGGGATCAGCTGAAGACTCGTCCAGTCGCGATCGCGGTTACCACGTTCTTGCAGTGCTAGAATACCCCGCCAGCCTGTGGGGCATTCCTCCGATCGGGATAGAGCCACATGTAGAGAATGATGGTCCTTATGCGCGCATTTACCAATCGTTGTTGGACGCGCTAAAATTCGACTTAATCACTAGTTCCATCCGGGGGGCCTTGCTTGTTGATGTGTTAACGTCGGCGGATGCGAGTGGCCAGGTTCCACTAATCGAAGATGTCAACGTCTTCAATGAGGATGGACAAATAGACGTCCCGTATGACGTAGAGGAACTGCAAGGCGAGCCTTATACAAGGGTAACGCTTCAGGATGTCTCCATGCTCGATGCTCTGGACGTGAGGGTGAAACTGAGTTCCGGTGAGACTAGATTGCTTAGTAGGCTGGCCACGCGTCTGAAACCTCTCCTTGTGGATGAGTCCGTGCCCGATGCAAGACCCGCGGAGAAGAACATTTGGGCCGAGGTGGCAGCCGCGTCCGGCTCCGCATTGTCCAATCAGATGAACCCGCCCTCGGGGCTGCAAAAAGCGTTGACTTGGCGTTGTGAGGTCCTGCCAGTGTACGGACCGATGCGCCGTGGCACGGTCGCGTTGGAGGACGAATCTCCGTTGGCCGAAGAACTGGACCATGCGATCTTCACTGGCGATGCCACAGAAATGAAACGTTTGTGGGGCACTGCCGAACCATTTGAAGTGGAATGGACTGTTACTGCGAAAAACGTGGCTGATGACTCCCCTGTCTTGGTCCTCGTCAACGCTGGCGACATTTTTCAGAACGAAGATGTGGTGCATGTGACGACACAAGACGGTCGGTTTAGTGAGAGCGTTGTTGAAATACAGTTTCCTGACGTTGCAGCCGATCACCTGCGCGAGGTGACCGTCACCGCGACCATTGTTGATTCATTCGGCTATACGGCGACGACTCAGACGACTACCTGGAGTCACTTCATTTCGGATGATACTTCTGACGCTCTCACTGACTCAATGATCCGCGTAACGGCTGATCTTGTCGGCGCATCCACGTCCGTCCTCCTTCAACACTCGCTTCCGAAGAATGCGGATGGGAGCGACGGTTTTGTGAGCCTGTGGATCACCGACCCAATCGCGGCGGCGGCGCGCCGTGTTCGAATCGTGGCACAACAGGCTGCTTCAAATGGTCACATTGATATCGCAGAACTGAGACGGCTTGTATCGGCAGGGACGGCCTTTGTCCAACCGCGCATTTCCGACTCAGACGAAGACGGTGTTCCCGACCATATCGATCTGTGCCCAAATATCAACGATAAGCTTGACAGCGACGGTGACGGCATACCCGACTGTCTGGATAATTGTCCGGACGTAGCGAACGTTGACCAGAAGGATACCAATGGCGACGGTCAGGGAGATGCGTGTGCACACGTAGAGGAAGTCGACACCGACGGTGACGGAATCTCGGATGAACATGATAACTGCCCGACTGTTCCGAACCCGGATCAGGCCGATCAAGACGCCGATGGAAAGGGTGATGTCTGTGATCCTTGCCCAGTACAGGGCGGCCCTGAAGTTGAGAAACCTGCGCGTTGCGGACGTATCGAGTGTGTGACTGTAGTGTTGCTCTTGGGGACGCCGTTGTTTCTCCGATTGTCTAAGACCCGAAGGAGGGCAAACTATTGATGTTCCCGCATGGCGCAAAGATGTGTTGGCTGCGAGAACTCATCATGACGCGACACATGCGCAGAGTAGCGGTCGAGGTCCGGTCGGCGAACAGACACAACTGCTGTTCTTTGATTCGGTTCTCCATGTCGCCGCGAGCGCAATACTCATCTTCGTACAGACACTTCGCATCGAACGTCTCCGCAGGCAGCGACGTGACT
>JAJRYY010000113.1 GCA_024275565.1 Planctomycetota bacterium | reverse complement strand
TATCGCTGACAGTCAGGTAGGGCAGGTCGTTCTTTCGCCTCAAGGCGAAAGGTTGACCTGCCTATACTATGCAGCTTCGAGAGTGCAAACGTGGACGTGCATGGTTGAGAACAGCCAATCGCCCGATCTCAGACCCCGCACCATCGACACCCAGCAACCACAACCATCACCACCCCCCAGCCACATCCGCTGACGACCGGCGAACGCCATCCGAACGAACGACAACCGAAAATTTTCATCCAGAAATCGTCCATTTTGTCCAAAAACGACCATTTACAAAAAAATCCCATTTTTTCTGTAAGGTTTCGAGCGAAACCGTTCTCTTGATAGTGGAGACCGATCGCCAACCAACGGGGATGGCGAGATTTGCGGAAGAAATGGCCAACCTCCGCAAGAAACCCACAGAGAACCAAAAAACGGGACCATTCGAAAACGGATCAATAGGAAACAGGACCAATTGGAAACAGAACCAACAAAAAACGGTGAGGGTAGAAAACAACCATGCAATTCATAAATCGAGAATACGTCCAAAATCCAAACATGGTGCAAGTTCGCAAGACAGGAGCAAGGCAGCCACACTCACAACAACCGCCCGAATGCAGGACGTCAGGAAGCTGTACAATCCAGATGAAAGACAATCCGAAAAAGGAGGACAATCCAGTGACAACAACCACACACAAACTCGCGCACACGACCATCAACCAGACCATCCGCCCGGTTGATCCAACCACCCCCCACACCAGCAGAGCAATCCTCCCGCCCCGCCAGAGCATGCTGGCCTTCCCGGGCATCTCAACCTCCCAGAGATCGACGACTTTCCAGAACTCCAACAGCTTCCAGAACTTTATCAGCTCCCGGAGCTTTATCAGCTTCCACAGATTCCACAGCTTCCACAGATTCCACAGATTCCTGGTCATCCTGTGCATCACCACCGGCAACCGCGCTACCATGGCGCTGACCGGTCCGCATTTGGCCCAGACGCCTCGTCTTGATAAGATAACCACAGCGGAGCACAAATACGGGAACAAAACCGGTGTAAATGCCGGTGCAGGTGGTACGATCATGAGCGACGGACAATTGTTTCCACAAGAGCAGAAACGCGGCGCACGGGTCGTGGTCACAGGCCAGGTCGGCCTCGACAAGGTCGCATTCCTCGAAAAAGTGGCCGAACTCGCAGCGGATATGGGCCAAAATGTCCAGCTTTTCCACATCGGCCAGCGCATGTACGACGAAGCACCAGACATCGCCAAAGGCCGCATCCTCGACCTACCACGCATGAGACTCGACCAGCTCAGACGCAGCGTATTCAAGGACGTACTCGCAGCCGCAGACCACGGCGGAGCGATGATCGTCAACACCCACGCAACCTTCCGCTGGAAGCATGGCCTGTTCCACGCATACGACCATGCAGATATGGTCAAACTCGACGCAGACCTCTACATCACACTCATCGACAATGTGGACGCCGTACACGAACGCCTCGAACGCGAGCACGAACTCCGCCACACCCTCAAGGACATCCTCGTCTGGCGAGAGGAGGAAATCGTCGTCACCCAGGCAATGTCCGAAGCCATCCAAGGCCAAGGCCACGCCTACATCGTAACCCGTGGCGATGCGACCCTGACGGCTGAAACGGTCTGTCGATTGATGTTTGAACCGAACCGAAAGCGGGTCTACCCCTCATTCCCCATGACCCATGTGATGGACCTGCCAGCCATCCTCGGCGAAATCGACCATTTTCGCCGACGATTAAGCGAGCATTTCATCACCTTCGATCCCGGTGATGTGGACGAAACCAAACTGCTCTATCAGGCAGGTCAAGCCACCCAGCGCGGCGAGGACGAAATGACGGTCCACGTCCATGGGCGGGCCATTCGCCTCAACGTCGAAGACGTAACACGCGTCGCCCCCGATATCCACGCTCAGATTTACGCCCGCGATTTCATGCTGATCGATCAGTCAGACATGATCGTCAGCTACATCCCCGAGCTGCCAAACGGCAAGCCAGGCCTCTCCTCCGGCGTGGAGCGGGAATTGCAACACGCCTTCGAAGCCACCAAAGAGGTCTACGTTGTCTGGAAACCCGATGCGGAACCCTCGCCATTCGTGACCGCCACCGCCACCCGCGTGTTTCGATCGCTGGACGAAACCTTCGAGCATTTCCAGAGCAAAGGGTATATCACCTCGTTTCAGCCGGATCTGTCCTCGTTTTCACCTGATGGACGATAAACCGTGGACAGAGAATCTTTGGAGTGAACAGGGAATCTTTGGATATGACATTAAAGCGAGAGTTGATTGTTCGGGTCGAAGAGCATCTTGAGTCGCCACTGGTCGTCGGGGAGGATATGCGCGACCTCCAGCGGGCATTTGCAGCGCTGATGGATCGGGTCTGGACCGCGGTCCAGATGGCAGGCCTGGACGGGGACGATTGCGTCCTGGAGCGATTCGCCACCGTGAAGATCGCGGATACAGGTGAAATCGCGGAATTCGAGGTCGGATCACTGGCAGACCCGGCCACATTCCGTAAGTCTTTGCTGCGCAACGGGTTGCGACATATTTTCGATGGAAATATTGTCCTGACGGGATTGGCGATTGAGGCAATTCGTGCTCCAGATTATCCGGACGTGGCGGATATCCGTGATATGAAATAATTCACTTCGGGTTGCGAATACGGGATTGCAGGGTGGTTCTGTGTGGATGAAAGATCCGAAAAGGTTCGGCATGAGGTGAGGCGATGTTCCATTTTTGCATATGTGGCGCGTATGAAGGGCAGTTGGTCGGAAACAAGAAATTCTTCGTGACGATGTTCGGTGCGTGTGAACTCAAGCGACCGACAGTCGCACGGATGGTCGTGGAGATGCGTCAACGCGAACAAGCCGGTCTTCCGCGACGTGAGCATATCATCGTGACGATCTGCGGCGTGACGGAGATACAACTTCCGACACTTGCGGAGGAGTATCTGGATTTGCAGGATACGGTCCG
>JAJRYY010000112.1 GCA_024275565.1 Planctomycetota bacterium | reverse complement strand
TATCAGGGTGCGATGCTGATCTGGCGGGTCTCTATGGCGACGACGGGTTGCTTTCCGTTGAAGATGGGGAATTCGTCGTCTTCGGAATCGACACGGTTGACCGGTGGCGGGAAGACCCAGAAATCGCGGGAGTCCTCGTCCGGTCCAGGTAAGCCAATGCCATCGACCTGACCGTTTTGGTTGACGTCATCGACATCACTGATGTCGATTTCGCGGTCGAGGGTCAGGGTTGCCTGGTAGTCGTACCTATTTCCGGTTCCCGTGAAGTTGCGTTGTTTGACCTGATATATCTCTCCATTGATGCGATCGATGAGGTATGAACCGGGGGCGAGCATCTGAGCGGTGAGTCTTGATTCATCGGTGAGGTTCGGGTTTGCGATCGCCTCCGCCGGTAGACCCGTGGAGATTGGGTTACCAGCGTTGTCCAGGAGTGGATCGCCATTGACATCCCAAGTGCCGAAGATTGTCAGATTGACAAGCCACGGGACGGCGAAGGCCATGTCTTCTGCTGGACCCAGCGCCCTGGGTGCGATCGTGTTGAGCATGGTGTCGTAGTCGTCCTGTCTCGGGAAGCGATGCGTCGCTTGCGTTCGACGAAGCGTGACGAAGTAGAAGGTGAACAATCGCGATTGGTCAACATCCAGAGTAAAGATGTCGCTCTCTAGCTTGTGGAATGCAGTCCAAGCGAACCGTCTACTGCTAAATCGCTCTTTCCAGGCATCTTTTTCCTCATCTGGTGCGTCTGTACCAGGCCACCTCGTCATCGGAGGAACCAGCCGTGTCCCCAGTGATACTATAGGGACCGGATTAGGCAACGGAGGATTAGTTAGGAACCAACCTTGAAGTGATTGATCAATGCAAATAGCAGTGCTGCAAGAATCTGGAAGTTCTGTTCCTTCCAATTGTATCTCCGATGCGACTGGTTCATTATTGGATCCTACCACGCCATCAATAAGCCAGTTCTCAACGAAAAGTGGATGGACTTGTTTGTCGATTTCCGGATATGGCGGACCAGCATTCACAATCGTGGAACCAGCAGTCACAAAAATATCACCTAGAAGTTGGGTAATAGTACCATTTGACGGATTGATCAGATCGACTGCACTCACGGACACAAGTGACTTAATGTTCTGCGTCGCCGATGCTGTCGCGGTCTGCGAGTTTGTTGCTTCTGCTAGGTCTCTTGCTCTGGTCCATGCGACTGGGAAGACGGTGGCAGCCATGAGGAGTCCGAGTCCGAGGATGACGACTGCGACCATCAGTTCGGCCATTGAAAACGCCCTTGGCTGACATTTTCCTGCGCGGCGTTGCCGTCCTGCGATGCGACGCGTTGTGTGGATGTTGCGACGCATCATGGTTCCAGCTCCGTGCCCACCGGTCCGGCGATGATCTGTCCTGAGCGTGGACTGATGTAGTAGGGTTGACTCGTTTCCGCGAGGAATTCCCGTCTGCGATCGATTTCGTCGGGAGCGTCGAGAAATGCATCGTTGTTGTAAATGATGAGTCCGTCGACGCTGACGAAATTCAATGCGTATCGCGTTCCGTTTCCAATTATGGAGACGATGTGTGGTAGTCCCGGATGACCTGCACCAAGGTCACTGAATTTATGCGTATCACCCTTGATGTCCTGATAGTCGGTACAGTTGTTGACGTTGAGGCGGGTGACTTTCCCGGTGGCAGCCGCTCCGTTTGGACCGTTGATGTTGATGATGTCGTCTGCGTCTGGGATATCTGAGATGAAGACGGATCTGTCGGAGACGATGCGTCCGTCTGGTCCGAAGATGATGGTGAAGAAGTTTCTGTGGTTCTCAGGCCCCTGCGTGTTTCCTCCGGTGGTGTTGTCGCTGAAGAGGGCGAAGTCGTCGTAGATTTCGTTGGAGATTTCCTTGCTTGTCCATTTTGGATCGACTGTCCCGCTCTGGTAGCTGTCGGTGACTGGCAGGTCGAGGATCGCAAGTGGTGCGAGGCGGTAGGGGCGTGGTATTGTGTAGAGCAGTTCTCCGACGATTTCAAAGCGGTCGGCTGCGTCGAATTCTGCGATGGGGGTCCCCGAAGCGTTGAAGTCGACATCCGGGTTGATGAGTCCGACGTCGGCTGTGAGGTTTGCCGGGCTTGCCTGTATGAAAGCGACTTTTTGTGCGCCGTCTTCGATGAACAAGAACAGGCCTGTTTCGACGTTGTTGCGTGCTCTTGCCTTTGCGGATTTCAGGAGTCCTTTGATGGTGTTTTCGGCGCTGGCACGACTGGCGTCTGTGACGATGCCGTTGACGGATGGGATCGCGATGGTGACGAGGATTCCGATGATTGCGATGACGACGACCAGCTCGACGAGCGTATAGGCAGCCGACCTTGCCGATTTTGAGAAGGGCGTTGCCGGTTTTGAGAAGGGTGTCGCCGGTGTGGGCATGGACTTTGGAAGTGCATATGCCCGTGGCGAGTACTGCTTGTCTGGATGTTGGCTTCTTTCGTTTGCCATTGCTCTGATCTCAATTTACCTGCTGGATACGTCGCAGGCTGATTCGTCCCGTCCGGCGTATCCGTTTCGACTGGCGTTTCAGTGATTCAGTCCGGTATGCCCGCTCGGAGTCGTGCGGTGACCGTTTCGTCTGTATATACATTGTCTTCGTTAAGTGGCCCGTCAATGATATTGCGTTCATTTTGGGCTTCATTTCCGGCGAAATCCAATACGAGTGGGTCTTCGCTGGGTTTGAGAGGTGATGTCCCTGAGATTCCCATCCGGGATTTCGTGATCTCGATCTGGTCGGGTCCGTCGGGTCCGTATGAGACGAGCAGGGGTCTGCCTCTGTTCTGGGCGACGAAGAAATCAGATGCCCTGAGGCGGTCCTGTGTGGTGCTGTCGGAGGCAGCTTGTACGAGTGTGTCGTCCTTGATCGCGAAATAGGCGAGCGGTGTTCCCCATGCATCGAGGAAGATGTCGAGTGGGTTGTCTTCGGGGTCCAACTGCCCATTTCCGTTGCGGTCGAGGTATTGGGGTGATGCTGACGGCGGGGGTGTTTTGTATCGTACTCCGACCTTGTCGAGTATGGACGATGCTTCCGCACTGTAGAGACGCATGGCGAGGGTCATGGCTTTCAGGTCGCTGTTGCTGATTTCATCGGGTTTGCACTCACCCGCGCCGCACACGAGTCTGGGCATGCCACTTCTGGGTAGGATGTTCGACTGGTCCGGGTCGCCGGGGATGCCGCTGTTGAGGAACACTTCAAGCTCGTCGCAAGGGAATTTTCCGTATCGTGACCTGTAGGGGATGACGCGTTGCAAGGGGGCGTTTTGCTCAAACTGATCGATGGCTTGCTCGATGAGGGATAAGACGGTCCTGGTTTCGCGGATTTTTGCGTCGCGGAATGCTGCTCCGCCAACGGTGACGGCGATGGCGATGAGGACGCTGAGAATGCCAGCCACCACCATCAGCTCGATGAGCGTGAAGGCTGGCTTCGTGTGATGAGAGAAGTTCGGGATTTCCTGGTGCGCATTCTGGCGGAATCGCACGGAAAATGGTGGTCGTGATGATGATGAGCGCATGGTGTTCAGTGCTACCGTTTCTTCTGCTTTTGCCAGTTGACGACGTCATCTTCGGTCCCGTAAATGGCGTCCGCACCAGCCGAGATGAGGAGGTAGGAGTCGGAGTTGACGGGTCGGTTGACGGCTGTCACCGAGCTGTCCCAGATGAACTGCTCGAAGGTGTCGTTGTATGTGGGGTCGCTGAGGGGTACGGCTCCCGCTGTGGGGATGGGAGCGATGGGATCGTTTGCGAAGGCGATTTTGTGAACGCCGGTGCCATTGAGGTCGCCGGTTCTGAAGTCGATGCCATCGCTGTCGCCGTAGACGGCGCCCGCACCCGTTGCGTTGGTTCCGGTAAAGAAAGCGTTGTCTCGCTGGTCGTAGATGCCAAGATCATTTCCAGGGTTGGCGACCATTCTTCGGACGCCTTTTCTGGCGCGGTAGTAGAGAATGGGGAGGTTCCATGCATCGGTGAAGAATGGCTGATCCTTGATGAGCGCCACGCTGTTATCGATGGGAAGGTCAACGATGCCGTCGTCGGAGTAACGTGATAGAGTTCGGATGCTGGTACGCGTGTTCTCGTCAACATAACTGCCACCCGTCTTGGGGAAGCGTGGATGAACCGGGGTCGCATCATTGGCAAGATCGAGTTCATAAAGACCACCCGGGGCAGCCGTGAAATCGTTCCACCATTCGCCATCATCGTTGAGATCGCGGAAACCGGGGGTTCCAAGCTGGTCAGCACCGACAAGGGCGTACACAAGCCCCATGGCACCTGTGTAGGGTTGAGATCCCTGCCCGTTGATATCAAGAGGATCGGCGTAGAGTCCAAACCCGACCGTACTGTCGGATGCGGAGGGTGGGAGCGTGTTTCCCAGGCTTTGCTCACCCTTGTACGAGTTAAGCCCCTGCGTGATGGAGGCGAAACGTGCTTCCGTGGCAACGCGTTTGGCGCTGGTCTGGACAGCACCAAATGCCGGGATCATCACCGCGACAAGTATGGCGATAATGCCAATCGCGACGAGAAGTTCAACCAGTGTGAAGGCGCCCACGCGTGTCGGCGTGAGAGTCATCGCATGGGGGCTTTGAAGTTGTCGTTTCGGGTCCATGTCGCTTGGGTCCTGTGTATTCATAGGAAGCCTGTAAGTTCGCATAATCACTTGGCTATCGATTAAAATTGGTGATGTCGTCCTTTGTACCATACGCACCATCGTTGCCGGCACTGATGAGGAGATAGGTATCGCTGTTGTAGGGGCGGACTGTGCCGGAATAAGTTGCGCTCTCGGTTTGCTCGTGGACATTGTCGTCGAGGATGTAGAAGGCAAATGAGTGTGGATTGTTGTCAATCCTCTGGGGATCGACATCACCATATGCCTCGATCAGGTGCTGATTGCGTGTATAGGTGAACCCGGTACCTGTAGAGACATACCCGGAACCGCCTTCGACACCGGTAAAACCGGCATTGTCTTCATGGACGTAGATTCCGATTTTCCCATCAACTTTGCTGGTCGTCGGCGTGCAGATAACCTCGCCAAAGGGGTTGGCGACATAGTAGAGAATGGGGCGATCATAATTATCGACAAATACGGGTGCGGTCAGCTGGGGACTGAGTAAAGCCCCCGAGCTTCCTGGCTGTCCCTTTAACTCATTGGTTGGGGTCATTTTAATGGTATCCGCTTCAATATATCGCGGACGGCGGTCGAGCTCACTGTCGGTGAGTCCGCAGGGAGACGGATAGTACCATTCCCGAGGACGGTCCAGGCAGTCTTTGGGTACAAACTCCCGGGGAATAAAACCCTTAAAATCCTTACCCATCAGGTGACGGGGTAGCCAATGCGCACCGTACAGCACGTTCGGCGACGGGGGGGCTGCCTCGTGAATATCTTCACCACGGGCGGAGGGAGGATAACCGTTGGTTCTGCGAAATTCCTGCTGATTGTCGTTTTTGAACTGCTCCAGGGCGCGTGTAATACCGGTGAAAGTCGCTTTTGTAGCGACATTTTTTGCACTGTTTCGAGCACCACGAAGAGAGGGGACCAGCACGGCGATCAGCAGCGCGATGATGGAAACCGTCACAAGAAGCTCGATGAGCGTGAACGCGGAGAATTGCATCAGGTGCATTGGGCGGCGGTGCGTGACGCTCGATCGCACACCACTCACACGTCTTGCACTATTGTCTACCAGGTGCCTGTGTACCAGGTTCCCATTTGTAAAGCAGCTCATTGACATCAGCTCTGATCCTTCCATTTGCCTTTGCGATCGTGTATCACGCACCACCGGACGGTTGCCATGCACCGTCAGGCGGCGTACACCGCGGCAGAACACCCCCCGCCTGAAGGGTGTCTTACACAGCACCCCCAAGGGATTGTAGCCACGCCAACCCTCAAAAGACAGCCATCGACCGTCAATTGACAGGATGATCTACTTGCGACCTAAGCCCGTTCCTAGCTTGATACGGCCTGGATCAGCGACACCATCGGCAGAAACAGCGCGACGACGATCGTACCGACGATTCCGCCCAGTACGACGACCATGATCGGCTCCAGAAGCGACACCAGCGAACCGACCAGCGTATCGACCTCGTCGTCGTAGTTGTCAGCCACCTTGATGAGCATCTTATCGAGATCGCCCGTCTCCTCACCGACATCGATCATGTTCACCACGATGCTGTCGACCACACGCGCAGCGCGCAGCGGGTTTGCGAACGTATCACCCTCGCGAATGGAGTCATGGACATTCGCGAGCGCTCGCCCGAAAACCTCATTCCCGGAGGTTTCCTTCGTAATGTTGATCGCTTCAAGAATCGGCACACCAGCGTTGATGAGCGTTCCCAGCGTCCGCGTAAACCGCGCAATGGAGGTTTTGGTCACGATCTGCCCCATCACAGGGATTTTCATGAAAAACACGTCCGTCGCGTACCTGCCACCCTTCGATTGTCGCGTCAGTTTGAAAAATCCGAGGACCGCAAAGGGGGATATCAGGATAACAGCCCATCCGGGTGGCCTCCCTCCGACAATCCAGTCCGAAAAGTCGATGAGACTCTGCGTAATCCAGGGCAAGGTCGCGCCGAAGTCTTTGAAGATCTCCTGGAATTTGGGAACCACGAAGATCATGATACCTGTCACGATACCCCCGGCGAACAAAATAACCACGGCTGGGTAGATCATCGCACCGACGACTTTTCGCTTGAGACGCTCAGCCTTCTCCATAAACTCGGCGAGACGCTGGCAGATAACGTCCAGAACACCACCGGTCTCACCGGCTGCGATCATGTTCACATAAAGGCGATTGAATGCTTTGGGATGTTTCGAGAATGCTTCGGACAGCGTGGCTCCCCCTTCGACATCTTCACCCACCGACCCGAGGATGTTCTTCATCAACCCTGGTTTCTGCTGATCTGCGAGGATTTGGATACTTCGGAGGATCGGAAGTCCGGCATCCTGAAGCGTCGAAAGCTGACGCGTAAATTGTGTCACAACCTTCGTACTAATGCCGCCAATGTTGATACCACCACCAGCTTTTTTCTTCTTCTTACCGCCTTTGGCAGCGGTTTTCTTTCCACCCTTTTCGCGGATCAGCGTGGGGAAATAGCCAAGATTACGGATCTTCGCGAGGGCATCCTTACTCGAAGGAGCCTCGATCTCATCCTTAATCTCCTGCCCCGCCTGATTCATTGCCTGATAGACAAATTTCGCCATAACGTCTAATCCTCGACGATCGTCTCCTTGACGACCTCCTCAATGGTCGTCACACCTTCAAATATCGTCAAAAGCCCTGATTCACGCAGCGTCCTCATGCCACCCTTGACTGCCTGAGCGCGAATCACATTCGTGGAGGCACGCCTCATTATCAGCTCTCTGATCGGATCGTCCACAACCATGATTTCATATATCGCGGTACGACCACGATAGCCTGTGTTGTTGCAGTAATCGCAACCCTTCCCATAGAAAAAGGTCCGGTCTCCAACGTCCTCAGGCGTAAGATTCAACTCCATCAGCAGCTCTTCGGTCGGCGCAAATTCTGTCTTACAATTTTTGCAGATCCGACGAACCAGACGCTGAGCGACAATCGCCTCGACCGTGGCTGTCACCAGGAACGATTCAAGTCCAAGATCGAGCAGGCGCGCAATCGAAGACGGTGCGTCGTTCGTATGCAATGTCGAGAAAACCAGGTGTCCCGTCAACGCTGCCTGGACCGCAATCTGGGCGGTTTCAAGGTCGCGAATCTCACCAACTAAGATGATATCGGGGTCTTGACGCAGAAAACTACGCAATGCACGCCCAAAAGTCAGACCAATGTCTGCTCGGACCTGAACCTGAACCAGACCGTCAATATCATATTCCACCGGATCCTCAGCCGTCAAAATCTTGACTTCCGGCGAATTAAGCGTGTTCAGGGCGGCGTAAAGCGTGGTCGTCTTACCAGAACCCGTAGGTCCGGTAACCACCACAATCCCGTTGGGCTTGCGGATAAGCTGGTCCATCACAGCGATATCGTCGTCGCGAAGTCCCACTTTATCGAGGTCTAGCTGCACATTCGACCGATCGAGAATACGCATAACAACGCTTTCGCCGAACATCGTCGGCAAAATCGCGACACGAAGGTCGATCTGGTTGCCACCGACCATCAGCTCAATACGACCATCCTGGGGCATGCGACGCTCGGCGATGTCGAGACTGGCCATCACCTTGATTCTTGAGGATATCGCCATGGCGATATAGCGGGGTGGCGGAACCATCTCATACAGAACACCATCGATGCGGTAACGCATCTTGTATTCGTCCTCGAATGGTTCGAAATGGATGTCGGCTGCTTTGTCACGGATCGCCTGAAGGAGCACCAGATTCAGGAGGCGTTTCACAGGGTTGGCGTCAGCCAGCTCTTTGATCTCTTCAAGGTCGATGCTCTCGCCACGGTCAGCGAAGGCTGCCAGATCGGTATCGGATACGATCTCGTCGATCACCGATGCGAGTGATTCAACCGCATCCTCGGGGTAGTACTTCTCGATCGCCTGTTGCAGTGCAGCCGCGTCGCAAATATAGGCATGCACATCAAAACCCATGAGCGTTTTCAAGTCGTCGGTGGCGCGAAAATTATCCGGTGAGTCGATGGCGACCTTGATCGATTTTTTTTCTGCGTCAAACTCGAAAGGGACGAGCTTGTAGGTGTTCGCCATCTGTGCGGGTACAAGATCGATCACCTCTTTGGCGATTTCCATGCTGGAAATCTCAACAGACTCCATGCCAACCTGAGCAGCAAGTGCGAGGTTCAGTTGCTCCTCGGTGATCTGTCCGGATTCAACCAGGATGGTGCCGATCGGACCACCTCGCTGCTTCTGGATGTCAAGCGCATCTTGCACATCGCGACGCTTCAGCACGTTCATTTTGATCAGAACGCGTCCGAGTTGTCTTCCACGAAGTTGTTCGATGGGCGGCATGGTTTGAGGCATTCAGATGCTCCGGTGTGTCAATAGAGGGCGGTCGATCAGGAATTCCTGCGCAGGGCTTTTTCAGTCTCATCGTCTGCACCGCCAGAGTCGCCAACATCATCGAACGAAATATCGAGACCACGCCGGTGTGCGTCAATCTTATCCTGCATTTCGCCCGGTCGACGCGATTTATCAACAGCCTCTTCAGGGGTTATCAGAGACTTGGAATACAGTTCCCAGAGGTGCTCGTCGAGCAGACGCATACCATACTTTTTACCCGTCTGAATACTCGAATCAATACGATAAGTCTTGTTTTCGCGGATGAGGTTTGCGATCGCTGGATTCACGAGCATGAATTCGTAAGCAGCCACCATCCCCTTCGGCTGTTTCGGACACAACGCCTGACTCAGGACCGCGATCAGCGTCACAGAAAGCTGCACACGAATCTCAGCCTGCTGATTCTGAGGGAATGCGTCGATGATTCGGTTCACCGTTCCCTGGCAGCCCGTCGTATGCAGCGTTCCGAACACAAGGTGACCCGTCTCAGCAGCAGAGATGGCAGCCTCAATCGTCTCCAGGTCACGAAGCTCACCAACGAGGATGACGTCAGGATCCTGACGCAACGCGCGACGCAACGCTTCGGAAAAGCTCGGAACATCTGTCCCGACTTCACGCTGATTGATCAGCGATTTCTTGTGATAATGGTAGTACTCGATCGGATCTTCAACCGTGATGATATGACGGTCGAGGTTGATATTGATATAATCGAGCATCGACGCCAGGGTCGTCGTCTTGCCCGATCCTGTCGGTCCGGTCACCAGAAAAAGACCACGAGGCCGGCGGCATAATCCGGGGACAACCGGCGGCAGTCCGATCTCCTCAAACGTCAACAGGCGCGAGGGAATCAGACGCAACACCATCGCCAGATTCCCCTTCTGACGAAACACGGAAACGCGAAATCGCCCCGCATCACCAAACGCAAATCCAAAGTCAGTCCCACCCTCTTCCTGAATCTCCTGCTGACAACGCTCGGGTGTGATCGACTTCATCAGACCCGTCGTGTCCTCAGCCGTCAGCTCCTTCGTCTCAAGACGCCGCATCCGCCCATGGAGTCGAATCACAGGCGGAGTTCCAACCGTCAGGTGCAGATCGGAAGCGCCTTGCTTAATCACAGTTTCAAGGAGACGGTCAATATGCAGACTGGACATTCAGGGGTTCCTCTATTCTGTCTCAACAGCGACTAACCTGGAATCGCATAAACCTCTGCCATATACGCTGGAGGGAGCAATTCTTGTCGCAACTATTCAGCCTCTATCGTAACAATTCCTTCCGCCTGACTGATCCGTGTAAGCTCTTCCGGTGTCGTCACCCCACCCAATATCTTGGCGCGACCATCAACAACAAGCGGAAGCATCCCGGACGCGAGCGCTGCTTTGCGAAGCTCACTCGTGGGGGCGCGGTTGAAGGCCAACTCACGAATCTCGGAGTTCAAAATGAGCATCTCGAAAATACCCAGTCGACCGCGATATCCCGAACCTCCACATCGAGCACATCCCGCACCCTTATAGATGCTCTTGCCCACCAGTTCCTCATCCGTGAAACCCAGCGTACGAAGCACGAATTTGTCCGGGTGCGGATCTTCAATTCGACATTCCTTGCAGATAACACGCACCAGTCGCTGAGCCATAATCGCCTGTATCGAGCTGGCAACCAGAAACGGCTTGATACCCATATCAATCAGACGCGTGATCGCGGAAGGCGCATCATTTGTATGCAGCGTACTGAAAACAAGGTGACCCGTCAGCGCAGCCTGGATCGCCACATCACCCACCTCACGGTCACGAATCTCACCCACCAGAATAATGTTCGGAGCCTGACGCAGCATGGAGCGAAGGATCATTGCAAATGACAGACCAATATCCTCGCGCACCTGGCACTGATTGATCCCGGAAAAGTTATACTCAACAGGATCCTCAGCCGTAATGATCTTCCGATCCGGACGATTCAATTCCTGCAACGCAGCATACAACGTCGTCGTTTTTCCAGAGCCGGTAGGCCCTGTCACCAGAAAAATACCATTCGGACGACGGATGATCTTTTGAAATGTGGCATAGTCCCGCTCCCCAAACCCAAGGGCGCTGATACCAACCTTCACGGCATCGGGGCGGAGAATACGAAGGACGATGCTCTCTCCGTGATAACTTGGGCAGGCACTCACACGAAAGTCGATCTGAGACCCGCTGATCTTCATCTTGATTCGACCATCCTGCGGGACACGGCGCTCTGCAATATCCATCCCGGAGATGATCTTCATACGCGTCGTAACGGCGCTCTGCATGTTCTTCGGAATGTCATCACGAACGTGACACACGCCATCGATGCGGTACCGGACACGAACGCGGTCCGCCATCGGCTCGACGTGAATATCACTCGCCCGGGAGCGTACCGCCTCGCCGATAATCAGGTTGATCAGCTTCACGATCGGGGCGTCCGTCTCGTCCCCGTCGATCAGCCCTGCGATCGTACCGCCCTCCATCTCCGGCGCATCGTGGTCGATGCTCGCCATCGTCTTGGACATCTCCTCTGTCATAGGATTCACGAATTTCTCGATGAATTCCTTGACCCGTGTAGGAGGTGCGAGTGAGGGGGTTAGTTCAATATTCAGCCGAAAGCGGAGAAGGTCCAGCGTTTCAAGATCGAGCGGATCGGTGATGACAATGTTCAACCGTCCGTCCGTCTTGGACAACGGGACCACGTTGTGCGTCCGAATAACATCCTCGGGAATCGTATGCAGGAGATCCTGGTCGACGCTGTTGGCATCCAGCTCGGTATAATCCATCCCGAACTGAAGCGCAAGAGCTTTCGTCACCGTTTCCTCATCGGTACGCTCCATCTCGATCAGCGCTTCACCGATACGCTTCCCATTCTCCTGGGCGTACGTCAGAGCATCTGCAAGGTCGTTGGGCGAAATCGCCTTCCATTCAAGCAGAATCTCACCAAGTTTGTTTCGCTTCGCCATAGATTTACCTACTCAGCCTCAATCACATGCCAATAGCGGCGGATCCACCAGCATTCCAGATACCTCCAGCCCGATATTACCACCCAACCCGATACTACCAGCCAGCCCAATACCACCGGTCAACCCGATACTCCAGCCAGCCCGATATTACCAGCCAACCCGTTACTACCAGCATGACAACGACAACGCAGATGCGTCAGATACCACGCAGATTGTAAGCCCGCCGGACCCTCCTTTCTACAGTCCCACGACCCGTAATGCAACGCGCGGACACCATCCTGTTGCGTTGACACTGTATAGCACCATCTTTATAGTGCGCGCCGAAGCAAGGTGGAAGGCGCGCCACGCTTCTCAATTGAGGAAAAGTCCATTGCGAAAGGATGCACCTATGGCAGCCGCAACAAAGTACGTCCACTTTTTTGGCAACGGGAAGGCAGAGGGTAGAGGCGACCAGAAAATCCTGCTCGGCGGAAAGGGCGCAGGCCTCGCCGAAATGACCAATATCGGACTACCCGTTCCAGCGGGATTCACAATCACCACTGATGCATGTGGACAGTACTACCGCCAGGGAAAGCATTGGCCCGCAGGTCTCGAAAAAGAAATCGCAACTCACCTCACAAAACTACAGAAAACATGCAAAAAGAAACTCGGTGACCCAAAAGATCCGCTCCTGGTCTCAGTGCGATCCGGAGCATCCGTGTCAATGCCGGGCATGATGGAAACCATCCTGAATCTCGGCCTGACCGACGAATCCGTCGAAGGGTTGGCCAGGGCGACCGGAAATCGGCGTTTCGCGCTCGACGCCTACAGGCGACTCATCATGATGTACGGAGCCACCGCAAAGGGAATCGATCGCACCAGATTTGACGACATATTTGATAAAATAAAGCATGAGCGGACGCTGTCGCGACTCGGACTGGGATCGGTCTCGGATGTCAGCGACACCGATATCAATGAAGCAGAGCTGGAGGAAGTCGTTTCCCAGTTTAAAGCTGTCTATCTGGAAGCGGTGGGCGAGCCATTCCCGCAGGATCCCATGGATCAGTTGCGTGGATCTATCGACGCGGTGTTTGACAGTTGGATGGCGGAAAAGGCAATCACATATCGTCGCGTCGAGAATATCACCGGCGTCAATGGAACGGGTGTGAATATCTGTCAGATGGTCTTCGGCAATCTCGGGGACGATTCCGGGACCGGCGTCTGCTTCACGCGCGATCCGAGTACGGGTGCGAAGGAGTTGTACGGCGATTTTCTCATCAACGCCCAGGGTGAGGATGTGGTGGCGGGAATTCGCACGCCGCTGAAGATCACCGAGATGGCAAAGCTTATGCCGGAAGCGTGGATACACCTGCAGGCGGTTCAAGCGATGCTTGAATTGCACTATGGCGACATGCAGGATCTCGAATTCACCGTCGAACGCGGCAAGCTTTACATGCTCCAGTGTCGGACCGGAAAACGAGGCGCCACAGCAGCATTCAAGATCGCCGTCGACCAGGCCACCAACCCGCTACTCACGGAAGAACGCGCCAAAGAACTGCTCAAGAGCAAACATCTGCCCAAAAAATACGCAGCCATGGCCGTAAAACCGGTCATCTCCAGGGAAGCAGCCATTCTTCGAATCCAGGCCGTCGATATTGAGCGATTGTTTCAGCCCATCATCGATCCCACGGTCGAGCGCGGTGAACTCGAACGTCGTCAGCTCGGTACAGGGATCAATGCTGTTCCGGGGGCTGCTTCTGGTGCGATCGTCTTCAATCCAAAAGACGCCGAACGCGGAGCAGCCGAGGGTAAAAATGTCATTCTGGTCCGTCGCGAGACCTCGCCGGAAGACGTCGGCGGGATGCACGCTGCCGTGGGCATCCTGACAGCCACAGGCGGAAAAACGTCGCACGCAGCCGTTGTCGCCCGGGGTTGGGGCAAATGCTGCATCGTCGGATGTGGTGCGCTCCGCGTGGATGAAGACGCCAAAACCATGAGCTTGAACGGCACTTCGCTTGGCGAGGGGGATGTGGTCACGTTGGATGGTACGTCCGGGACGATTTATGAAGGGCATCTGCCACTCACAGAACCCTCTGCTCCGGACGAATTTGGCGTTCTGCTTTCATGGTGCGACGAGATTCGGCGTCTTCGCGTGCGGGCAAATGCGGATGCACCATCCGACGCGAGGAAGGCCATCGAACTTGGAGCTGAAGGGATCGGTTTGTGTCGCACCGAGCACATGTTCTTCGAGACGGCTGCCCGGCGTCACGCTATGCAGGAGATGATTGTGGCTGATACGTCCGAGGCTCGCCGCGAAGCATTGGACAAGCTCCTCCCATTCCAGAAAGAGGATTTCGTGGGCATCTTCAAAGCCATGGACGGTCGGCCTGTCACGATCCGCCTGATCGATCCGCCGCTACACGAGTTCCTCCCGCACACGGATGAGGGGATCGCAGAATTATCCAGTGCGATCGGCGTCGACGAGCAACAGGTGCGCGATCGTATTGAGCAGTTGCACGAATCCAATCCGATGCTTGGCCATCGCGGATGTCGCCTGTGCATCACCTATCCTGAGATACTGGAGATGCAGGTTTCCGCCATCATTGAGGCTGCCCTCGAGGTCCACCAGGCGGGTGTGACGGTGCGACCGGAGATCATGATTCCGCTCATCATTGATGCGGGCGAGTTGGAGATTTTGGTAGAAAAAACACGCGCGACGGCGGATGCAATCCTGGACAATGCGGGCATCAATCTGCGTTATGAGGTCGGAACGATGGTGGAGACGCCGCGTGCTGCACTCGTTGCAGACAAGGTGGCTGGCGTCGCAAAGTTCATCAGTTTCGGGACGAATGACCTGACGCAGATGACCATGGGACTCTCACGGGACGATTCGGGGCGGTTCCTGCCGGAATATGTGGATGCTGATAAATACGGAATCCTCGCAGAGGACCCGTTCCAGACGCTCGATCAGGACGGGGTCGGACTGCTCGTGGCGTGGGCTGTCGAGAAGGCGCGTTCGACGGATAAGAATTTCAAGCTCGGCGTTTGCGGAGAGCACGGCGGCGATCCAGACAGCATCCGGTTTTTCCACAATATCGGTCTGCAATACGTTTCATGCAGCCCATTCCGAGTTCCCGTGGCACGTCTCGCCGCCGCCCAGGCAGAGCTGGAATCGAAACAAGCCAGGAAGGTAGCCGCCCGCTCAAAGAAAGCCTCCGCGAAATCGAATAAGGCAGCAGCCAGGACAAAGAAAGTGTCAAAGGGTGGCACGCGGAAGAAAAAGGTCGTCAAGAAAGTCGTCAGGAAGGCCGCGAAAAAAGCCGTGAAAAAGGTCGCTGTGAAAAAGGTCGCCAAGAAGAAGGCTGCGAAAACGGTAGCAAAGAAGGCATCGGCCAAGAAGAAGGCTGGCAGGAAAAAGGTAGCAAAGAAGGCATCCAGGAAGACGACGGCGAAGAAAAAGGCAGCGAATAAAAAGACGGTCAAAAAAGTGACCAATAAGAAAGCCGCCAGAAAGAAGGTCACAAAGAAAAAGGCAGTGAAGAAGAAGGTAGTGAAGAAGAAGGTGAAAAAAAGTGCGAAGCGTAAGCGGCGTTAATCCTGAAGCGGACGCGTAAGGTGCGTCCCTGTCGTGACATGTTCTCCATTATGAGTATTCACCTGTTGGAACGGGGCAGCGGCCGGAGTGCGTCAATGTCTACCCTTGCGGTACACGGCATAAGTCAATGAAACATCTCACCGAGAAGCCGTTCGAGATGATCCGCCGTATGATCTGTGCGAGCTCGAATCACGGTGACCTGGTACTCAACCCATTTCATGGGACCGGGGGCCACGGCTGAAGCGGCAAGGGCGACTGGGCGGTGGTTTGTGGGTTTTGAGCTGGACCGCTTGTATCTGCAAATAGCGCGGCAACGATTGGCGGCAATCAAGTTTGGTCCGGCTGGATCAGGATAGCGGTGAAGTTCGCGGTCGTGTATGTAATGTTGTCGTTACCGGCAGCACGGTGTGACGATCCTGTACACGTTAGCGTCCAGCTCCTTGAACCACTCCGTACAATCTACACCTACACGTATACTCCAAGATTCTCTCACATTCGAAGGCAACTGCGCGAGGTTGATCGGCGGCTGCCTTGTTCGACCCGCTTCCCGGTACATAAAATGGAGGCAGGTCAATGCCGCCTTGAACCCCAATTGTGCTGATGGACAAGTCGGTGCCGGATTGTACTATCCGGGCCTTGTCATTCGTCTTGGACTTTGACAACCAGGCACCGGGCTGGACCATCAAGCCACCGTTGACCGAATGACATCTGGACGAGAACGATTAACTCGCCGATCAGCGGAACGATCAAAATGGCGTTTCGCTGGATAGATCGAAAAAAACCAATCGGTTTCAACGTGTCCGCATCCACAACGCGCAGCCCAACAATCAGCTTCCCTGGCGAAAAACCAGCGTCTTTGCCTAAAAAAAGGGCGGTGTGCTAATTTTAGTTGAAATTTGAGACGAACGGCTCC
>JAJRYY010000111.1 GCA_024275565.1 Planctomycetota bacterium | reverse complement strand
CACTACGGCATCGTGAACAGAATTTGCAGCTCCCTGAAGTCGAGGCTGTCGATATGGTTGTCACCGTTGATGTCAGCACACTGGCACCCAGGATCCGTGTTGACTGCGGCAGGACCGGTCTGACAGACGAAAAACGCAGCATAATCGTTCAGGTCAATCTCGCCGTCGAGGTCGCAGTCTGCAGTAATCGGGACAAGCGATGCACAACCATCACCCTGCATCACGATCGACGCTCCATCGTCGATGAGCGTGTTGTAGTAAATGCGGACATTGTCGAGCAGAATGAACGCACCATCGCCAAGGACGAGCGTCTTAACGTAAAGTGCCTCGGTGCAGGCAGACTGACCGTCACCGTCGTTGTCGAAATTATCCTCAAAGATAACGCTCGAACCACTCGCAACATCAATCACGCCAAATCCGAAATTGTCAGAAAACCCTGCGGCGAAAGGCCCAATGTCCATGCCAGCCACCTCAAAACGCTGAGGAGCCATAGGACTGTTCCCGTCCAGAGAAAGACCACCATCAACCCAGTCAAACACCTGGGGATCGAAAGAGTGGTTGATGAAACTGCCCGCGATTTCGACCTGAGGAATGGCAAACCCCCCGCTCTCTTCACCAGCAGCCGCACCCTCCTTAACACTGACATCGACGGATTCGATAAATTCAGTATCTCCCTCAACGTCGAGGCTGGCACTGTCGCGAACACGGAGGATCGGCGGCGTGCAGGTGACCGCAGCACTTGGAAACGCAGGCGGGAACGCATTCGTCCCGTCAAGCAGAAGGTCTCCGAACAGAACAACGTTCATCGCATCGGTAAGACGCATCTCTCCACCAGGCGCACCCTCCAGAATCGTAAGCTCGTTCGCAATCAGCTTCGCCCCAGACAAAGCAGGAATCTGCGCATCCTTGGCATACAACCCACCCGGACCAATCACAACACCACCAGACGGTAGGATGACAGAACGATCGAAGCCGACAAGCAGACGCCCCTGAATCAACATCCCCTCTTCAGTGTCAATTTTCAGATTCGGAGTCACGACATCCGCAGGAAGTGTCACACGCAAGGTCGCCATCCGCCGAATCCGAAGCGTATCAACCGTCGCATCAATATCGAGCAGAACATCCGTGATCGAGTCAGCAAGGTTCACGTTGAAACGCTGCTCACCAACATTGTCCGGAATCGTGGGTGGATCCCAGTTACTCGCCCGGCCCCAACGGTTGTCCACCGCTCGATCGCTCCAGCTGCTGCATGAATCGGGAATACCATCCTTATTATCATCAGATGAAGTCCCGTCTTCAATGTCGCACCCATCCGGGACACCATTGTTGTTGCAGTCATCGCAGACAGTCAAACCCTGTGGACAGCTTGCAATGTCGCATGAATCCGGAACGCCATTGTTGTTGCAGTCGGGATCGCAGTTCTCGGTACAGAAAAACGGCCCACCAGGAATATCGCTGTTCTTGGAAATCTCACATTCGTCGGGCACACCGTTTCTATTGCAGTCCAGACTGTCATTCTTCAGGATGTCGATGAGATCATCCACACCATTCATATTGCAGTCCAGCGAAAACTCGAAAGCGCCCATGTCCACAACAATATCCCCAACCCCCGTATCAGGAACGCTCAGGACATCGACAACGCGCGTACGTCGCTCCGCGTCGAGCGGAAGCGGCTCAACCGTGTTACCATCATGGTCAAGGTCCGCAAGGTCGGGCGGAAGTGCAGGCGTGGCAGCAGCATCAATGCACGGAGAATCAGGTCGCAGGCGAAGATTACCATTACCAACGTCCACAAACCTCGGGGCGTTATCAATATTCCCCGTACCAGGAAAAATGGACGCGTCGTTGGGGTCGTCATCCTGAATGCACGAGTAGAGCACATCAACATTGACACTGGAAATCTGCTGGTGTTGTACATCCACGTCGTTCGCACTGACATTTCCCCATAAAATGCTGTTGATGAAACGCGGAGCTCCACCACCAAGCGCAAACACCCCCCCATAGTTGTCTCCAGCAGTATTGTACGCGATCGTGCAATTGACAAAGACAGGGGAGGAGGTATTCGCAGCCACGATACCACCACCATCGTCATCAGCCGTATTAAAACGAAACTGCGTATTGGCAAAGATCGGGCTGTTACCGCCGACGCTGACAAAGAGACCACCACCGTCAAGAGCAGTATTGTCAACGAACCGACAATTGAAGAACGTTGCATCGCTGTTGAGGAGGTACGCACCGCCGCCGACAGTACCTGCTGAATTGTCCAGAATCACGCAGTTAAGGATCGTGGGAAACCCAAACTGAATGTTCATCCCACCCCCAAGGCTTCGCAATCCAGTCCCGTCCGCATTCCCGGCGCGAATGATGAACCCGTCCAGGATAGCCGTGTCGTCCGTTTCGATCGCTGTCACAACATGGTAACTGTTCTCACCACGAAAACTGTCGCCAACATCGTTTCGCAGGAGATCCCCGCTAAGCTCCGTGGGGTTGTCTGTGAATACGCGATCAGCAAGGTTGAACGTGTTCGGGTTTTCATTCCCGAAAAATCCACCACGAATCGTCAGACCGCTGGCAAGCTTGAACGTCGCATTACGATCATTGAGCGTTTCACTACCACCACGGTCAGGGCGATAAAGACCCCTCGCAACCCAGATTTCGACGATCTGACCCTGAGAATTCGCAGCAGCAAAAAGCGCGTCCTGCAGCGTGTTAAACGCATCCGCCCACGATAGTCCGGTATTACCGGGGATGCCCGGTTTCACGAACAGGCGACACGAACTGCATCCGGACGACGACGGATTGCGGCTGGATTGTGCAACTGCACCAGAGGCTGCAACCGCCACGACACACATGGCAAAAAGCAGCATGCTGTGCAGAGATTTATGGTTCATTCTGTTATTCATCTTTCCCAACTCCTTCAGGAGACAAGGGTAGCTGATGACGGGGGTGAATATCAAGTCAAGAAGCCGCGGAGCGTCCCTTACGGGTCGCCCGCGGCCTCTCAGTTGGCTCCCCCAAGGCGCCTATCGTTGCGAATCGCCCTTTCCGGCGACGATCCGGTTGTTTGCGTCCCCTTCGTCTGCCCTCCGACCGTGAATGATCTTCTCGTGATTCATCATCAATCGCTCCCGACGGGGTACATTTAGGGCGCTGGTGACAGAATCTGCCTCGGAATCTGAAATAATCTGAAAATTTCTGAAAAACGGTGAATAACGGTGATAATCCGTGAAAAGCGGTGAATGTCCGTGAAAATCAGCGAAAAACTGTCCGAAACTGTCCGAAACTGTCCAAAACTGTTCGAAACTGTTCGAAACTGTCCAAAATCATCATTTGAACGAAGAAAAAGGGTGTTCCACGTGAAACAGATGTTTCACCAGATGCAATCCACCGGAGACGATCGGGGCGAAAATGGGTGAAATCGGGCGGTGGCGGGCGAAAACGGGTGTGAGTGGGTGAAATCGGGCGGTGGCGGGCGAAAACGGGTGTGAGTGGGTGGAACCGGGTGTGAGTGGGCGAAATCAGGCGGTGACGGGTGAAAATGGGTGAGCGACGGGGCTCGAACCCGCGACCCCTAGGACCACAACCTAGTGCTCTACCAACTGAGCTACGCCCACCATCATCCGTTCTGTATCAGCATCCACCTGCGTCCAGCTTCTGCCATCAGCACACGCCTGTACCAGCTTCCGGCTGTACCAGCTTTCGCCCGTATCAGCTTCCACGCTGCGGGGAACCAAAACGGTGTGACCCGCATCGAGCTTGCCAGCTGCGCCCGAGGATATACGCAACTTCGCGGATTCGCAATCCACCGGGAATGGCGTTCTGGTCAGCGGGCGGCGATGGGAGTAGATTGGCCTGCATGGCTACTGAATCGAACGCACAGGCCGACGATGCTCAGGCCGTCAACGCTCAGGCCGTCAACGCTCAGGCCGTCAACGCTCAGGCTTCCAACGCACAAGCCGCCCACGCACAGGCCGCCAACGTTCGGGCTTCCAATGCTCAGGCCTCCAATGCTCAGGCCTCCAATGCTCAGGCTGCGGGTGTACAGGCTGCGCCCTGGACGGTGGGTCGGTTGCTGACCTGGACTACGGAGCATTTTCGGACCTGCGGGGTGGACGAGCCGCGACTTGCGGCGGAGGTGCTGCTGGCTAAGGCGATGGACTGTTCGAGGATCCGACTCTACACGCAGTTCGAGGACGCTCCGCCGGAGGACGCGTTGACTGCGTATCGAGAGAGCGTGAAGGCTGCTGCAAATCATGCACCGATCGCTCATCTTGTCGGCGAGCGGGAGTTCTATTCGCTCAGTTTTGAAGTGACGCCTGATACGCTGATTCCGCGGCCTGAGACCGAGACGCTGGTCGAGCAGACGATCGCCCTGTGCAAGCGTGAGGGGTGGTCGAAGCCACGTATCATGGACCTTGGGACCGGGAGCGGTTGTGTGATGGTGGCGATTTTGACGCAGATCGAGGGCGCGATCGGGACGGCCACCGATGTGTGTCCGGCTGCGACTGCTGTGGCGTCGCGGAATGCTGAGTCTCACGGGGTTTCGGATCGGATGTCGGTTGTTGTGGCTGATGGGTTCGCGTTCCATGATGGAGCAGGTGATGGAGCGTCGGTTGCGGGTGGATTTCAGGTGCTGGTGTCGAATCCACCGTACATCGCGGAGGGGGAGATCGCGGAGCTGCCATCTTGCGTGCGGGATCACGAGCCGAGGTCGGCGTTGGTCGGTGGGGTGGATGGATTGGATTTTTATCGGATGATTGCGGCTGACGCGGGGAATGTGCTTGGTTCGGAGGGTCACGTTCTGGTGGAGATTGGAGCGGGGCAGGCGTCGGATGTGCGGGAGATTTTTGTGGGTGGCGGCGGGTTCGAGCATGTGGGGACGTATAACCGTGCGCCTGATCCGCACGATCGGGTGGTGCATTTTCGCAGGGTGTGATCGGTGTTTGTGGCAAGGTGTGATCGGTGGCAGATGGGGGCGTGATTGTGGTGAATTGAACCCTACGCGTGAAGGAACGTGGATGTGCATGGTGGAGGCAGGTCAACCTTTCGCCTTGAGGCGAAAGAACGACCTGCCCTACATCTAATCATCCGTGGGGGATCGACGTTGACCCCATCAACAATAAAGTTTATTGGACGGATACTGGTGCGGCAACGATATCTCGTTCAAACCTGGACGGAACTGATCTTGAACTTTTATTCGTTGGCGATGGGTTTTCATCGTTGCCAACCGGAATTACTTTGGACACGGCGAGCGGCAAGATGTATTGGGTTGATACCAACATGGATGCGGTCCGACGTGCGAACCTTGATGGGTCGGATATAGAGGATTTAGTTGAAATCTCTGGTCAATCCAATCTTGAAGATATCGCTCTGGATCTCGTCAACGGCAAGATGTATTGGACGGACCGTACGGCAGAACGGATTCAGCGGGCTAACCTTGACGGTTCGGATGTTGAAACGATCCTCGAAGGGGGTTTGATTTCCCAGCCGTTCGGAATCGACGTGGATCCTGAGAATGGAAAAATCTACTTCGCTGATTTTGGTCAGAGTGGCATCCTTCGCGCAAATTTGGACGGCTCGAAACTCGAAGGGCTTCTGGTTGCGGTAGAGCCTTGGGGTCTTGATCTCGATCTTGCGAACGGTCTGATTTACTTCACCGAAGCCTCACAGTTCAACGACAACCCTAGCATCGGCGTTGCGAACCTTGACGGTTCCGATGTTGTGCGGATTTACACCGACAACCTCGACAATCCCAAGCACATCGCCGTCATCCCCGAGCCGACGACCATCCTGCTTCTCGCTTCGGCAGCAGTTGTCATGTTTCGAAGACGTAAATCTGAAAAAAGTTAGAGGATAGAAACAATGCAAACAAATTTTATGAGGAACATACTCATGCAAAAATACACGATCGTAATGATGATGGTAATGGCAGGTCTTTGGGGTGCGGCGTAGGCGGCAGGGCAGGCGTCGGACGTGCTGGAGATTTTTGTGGGTGGTGGCGGGTTCGAGCATGTGGGGACGTATAACCGTGCGCCTGATCCGCACGATCGGGTGATGCATTTTCGCAGGGTGTGATCGTTCTGAGCGGGCTGTGAAAAGGTAGCAGTGGAGGTGCGTTCGGGACGGAGCTTGCGGGTTTTGTACACTGCACTGGCGGACAAGCCGCCAGTGGCACCCGAGGTTTCAGTGAGGAAACGTCGGGCAGTGCCCGACCTGCTGTGCTGTGAAAAGGTAACAGTGGAGGTGTGTCCGGGACGGAGCCTGCGGGTTTTGTATGTTGCACTGGCGGACAAGCTGCCAGTGGTACCCGAGGATTCAGGTTGGGTGGGCTGTGATCGGGGGCGGAGTGTGGTAGACTGGGGTTGCGGTATTTCCGGGTGCGGTGCGCGTGCTGGGAGTTCATGTCAGATTTGCACACAGAAGAAGGGAAACGATGAAGGTGGAATGTCTTGAGATCAACGGTGGGAATCGGTTAAAGGGCGAGGTGGCGATTGGTGGTGCGAAGAACGCTGCACTTCCGATTCTGGCGGCCTGCATTCTGTGTGAAGAGGATGTTGTGCTTCGGAATGTTCCGGACCTGCGTGATGTGCGGTCGATGTTGAAGCTGCTTGCGCGGCTTGGGGTGAAGCATGAGCAGCTTGAAGAAGGTGTGTTTCGACTGCGCGTTGAAGATGAGATGAACTGTCACGCGGAGTATGAGCTGGTCAGTCAGATGCGTGCGAGCGTGTGCGTGATGGGACCGTTGATCGCGAAGCGGAAGCGTGCGCAGGTTGCGATGCCGGGTGGTTGTGCGATCGGTGATCGGCCGGTGAACCTTCACATTGAGGGGCTTGAGGCGTTGGGCGTTGAGTCGGACCTTGTCAATGGCGACATGATGTTGAAGTGTAAGAAGCTTCGTGGGGCGGAGATGTTTCTCGGGGGGAGTTATGGGTCGAGTGTGACTGCGACTGCGAATGTGATGATGGCGGCGGTGCTTGCTGAGGGGCGGACGGTGATCGAGTCGGCTGCGTGCGAGCCGGAGATTGTGGATCTTGGTGATTTTCTGAACACTTGTGGTGCGAATATCAGCGGGCATGGGACGCCGCGTATGACGATCGAGGGCGTGACGTCGCTCAAGGGCGGGGAGCATACGGTGGTCGCGGATCGGATCGAGGCGGGGACTTATATGATTGCGGCGGCTATTACGAATGGCGAGTTGACGCTGCCGGGTGCTCGTGTTGAGCATATGATTGCGGTGGTGGATCGTTTGCGGCGGATCGGTGTGAATGTGGAGCGTGGTGAGAAGGGGATCGTTGTGTCGTCGTCGCGGCGGTTGGAGCCGAGGGATATTACGACGCAGCCATACCCGGGTTTTCCGACGGATTTGCAGGCTCAGACGACGGCATTGCTGTGTCTTGCGGATGGGAACAGCGTGGTGACGGATAAGGTTTTTCCGGATCGGTTCATGCACATTGCGGAGTTGAAGCGGATGGGTGCGAACATCCGTCGGGAGGGGAGTACGATCGTGATTCATGGTGTGAAGCGGTTGGTGGGTGCTCCGGTGATGGCTTCTGATCTTCGGGCGTCGGCGGGTCTGATCCTGGCGGGTTTGATTGCGAAGGGGACGACGCGTGTGCGGCGGGTGTATCATCTGGATCGTGGGTATGAGCGTATGGAGGAGAAGCTTCGTGCGGTCGGGGGTGATATTCAGCGGCTGAGTGATGGTTGATTGCTGGTTGAGTGATGGTTGCGGTGTCCGTTATTCGATGATTGTCGGAGGTGGTGGTCAGAGTCCGGATTTCAGGGCATTGCGCCATTGGAATTCCGCCGAAATGGATTTTACACGGTAAAATTCTTCACATTTCCTGCAACTTTTCGCACTCTCAGCGTAACTACCCCTGTGAACCGGGACCTGAGTGCGATCCATGCAGGCAGAAGCATTGTTAGCCAGTGCATTGTCGGGCGATGAATCGTCGTTTATCGCCCTGTTAGAGACATTCGAGCAGCCTGTGTTCGCGTACATGCGTTGGCGGTGTGTCGAGCGTCATGAGGCAGAAGATCTTACGCAGCAGGTGTTTCTGACGTTGCTTGAGCGAGGGGAACATTTCGATGCGAACGTCGGTCAATTGCGAGGGTTCATCTTCGGTATCGCCAGGCGGGTGTGGTTGAAACATGCAGCCGCCCGGGGGAAAGCGGCTTCTATTCTTCCGGATGCGCTGATTGACGATCGGTGCGAAGGACCTGATTCGGAGGTGGAGAGGGAGGAACGTCGTGCCTTGGTCGTCCGTGCGATTGATGCTCTTCCTGAGACCACAAGAGAGGTTCTGGTGCTGCGTATACATCATGATTTGGCATTGAAGGATATTGCGGATGCGATGCGGATACCGCTGAACAGTGTCAAAAGCCATTTGTTTCGTGCCCGCACGCAGTTACGCGAGCGTATTGCCGTTGAGCTGAAATTGAGTGAGGGTTGGTGAGATGAATTGCAACGATGTTTACCCGCTTATGTACCGTTTTCTCGAAGATCGACTGCTGGACGATGACGCCGGGGCAGTTCGGAAGCACCTTGATGCCTGTTCAGCCTGCTGCGAAAGGTGTGAGCGGATTGTGGTGCTGGACGAATCGGTATTGGAAGCTGAGGATGATCGCCCCTCCCCGCGATTGAGGTCCTTGCTTTTGTCGGATTATCGGAGGTACATGGTGGCTGATGTTGCGTCACGGTCTCCGTGGTGGGATAGGATGAGGACGGTGCGGCGCGTTGCTGTCATTGCACTCGTTGCGTTTGTTTCCAGCGGCGGAACGTGGTATGCCCTTCGCGACGCCGACGTGCGTTCCGTTCATCTGCCTGAAACGTCGCAGGTCGGTATTTCTCTGGACCATCTGTTTCCACTGTTGATCCGCGACTCCTACTCAATCGTGCAAGAAGATGGTCGCACGCAGCATGGTTCGCGCATTCAGTGTGTTCAATAACCACTTATTTTATTGGAGGATTATCGCAATGCCAGTATTTTCAAGATTCAGGATCGCTGTGTTGCTGTTTCCGTTGACCATGCCGATCGCAACGTTCGCTCAGTTTCCCGGTGACCTGCAGTCCGGGCTGGAACAACGTGCTGCTTCGGACCCAGACCTCGCTCAAGCCCTTCAGTCGCTTACCGCGGCGCGTGATGCCAAGACCTATTCAGAGGAGGAATTCCGCGACGCTGTGCGGGTGGAGTGGTTACAATATTGCTTGTCTCCGGATGACAAGGTGAAGTTTCGCAGTGAAAGTCGAGGTTCCGGAACGATCAATGCGGCGCTGGGTTCTGTGGTTTCCTGGGTTGACAAAGAGAGCGGTGAATCTGTTGCTCTGAACTACCAGGCTTTCATTCAGTATCTGCCCGAGGACGGTCTGTGCATCGACTTGACGATGGAGGTAGATGGTCAAGCTTCAACAACAACGCGACACCCGTTCAAGGATTTTGCCCCGGTGACCGTGTTGCTGCGTGATTTGCCTGATGGGACACAGTGCCTGGCTCGGTTTGTACCAGTGATCGCCCCCAAACGAGTGGCGGTGGAGTATGGCAGGAACCTCCGAATATCGCTGACGTCTGCGGTGCTTCTGGCCGACGATGAGTTTGCGGGTGTATTCACCGTTGGTGGTTCGATCATCGGAATTGCCAGTCACAAAACGGGTCTGATGTTCGAGTTCGCCCTCAAGCCATTCGCGGACGCATTGCCGATTGGTCAGACGGACGGTCGAACCCTCAGCTTCGATTACGACAATCATAACTATAAATTGTATAGCACCGAACCCATCACTGCGTCCGCTCCAGAAGGAACGCATTGGGTGGTTTATGTGCAAGCCTCGGCATCCGACATTCGCGGCTACGGAACGCACAGTAAATCGCATGACGCGATTTTGGTTCAGGAAGCGATAGAATCCCTCGCCCGCTGAGAACTTCTACCTCAGAGCTTTTCGGTCAATCAAGAGTACGAGAGAAAGTGTCATAGTCTGTCGCTCTATTTGAGAGAGTGCCGGGCTGTGTCACTGAGTAGCGGTTCTTCTTTGGAGGCGTATTAGCCAGGGGAGTGTTGCCAGGGCGCATAGGACTTCTGTTCCTCCGGCGATGACGAATGCTGCTTTGTAGGCGGTGTTTGTGTCGAAATTTCGCATGAGTACGCTCAGCGTGATGCCGCCGATGAGGGGTCCGCAGATGAATCCGAGCGAGCCAGCCATGTTGAATCCTGCATAGGCGACTGCACGGTGCTCCTCGGGTGCGAGGTCGCCGCACATTGCGAGGTTTGGTGCGAACATGATGGCGCTGAGCACGCCGGACGCGAGCATGGCGGCTGGCATCCAGGAGAGCGGTATCATTCCGTAGGAGGCGTATACGATTCCGAATCCGAGACTTCCCAGACACATTGGCCAGACGCGGCCGATGCGGTCGGTGAGTCTTCCGACGGGGTAGCAGAGGAATGCGAACGGGAAGAGGAAGAGTGCGAGCAATCCGCCGCGCTGTGCGGGTGAGATGTTGTGGACGTCGCCGAGGAAAAGGATGAATGTGGTGACGATGACGCCGACGCAGAAGCGGTCGATGAAGGCGTAGGCGTATGGGACGAGCAGGTCGCGGTGTTTTGTGGCGAGTTTGAAGATGTCGTTGAGGCTTGATCGCGTGTTTTCACGGCGACTTGCATCGCGGATTCCGAAGACGGCCAATGCTGCTCCGAGGAGTGCGAGGACTGCTCCGAGATGGAATACGAGCAGTGGGTCGTATTGTCCGAGGCGACCACCGAGAGGTGATCCGCAGGCGGTTCCGAAAATCAGGGTTCCACCGATGATCCCCATCATGCGTCCTCGGCGGGTTGCGACGGCGTAGTCAGATGCGATGGCCATCAGCGTTGAGATGGCGGTGATGTGTGCTGCTCCTTCGAAGAATCGCACGGTCATCAGGAGTGATAGAGAGGTGATGTGCATCATCGAATAGAGGAGTGCGGCGTCGATCGCCAGTGCAGCTACGAGGATCGGTTTCCGGCGTTGGAAGCGGTCGGCCATCATCCCGCCGATGGGTGCGAAGAGTACGGCTCCGATCATGTTTACGGCCATGAATGAGTGGGTCATCATGGTGGAAGCGTTGAAGCGTGTGGCGATGAGTTCCTTGAGGACTGGGACCATCATGGTGACTGGGAGCATGGAGAGGAAGAGTACGATGGCGATGTGGAAGACCGGGGTGCGGGTTGTGGCTGGACTGGCGACGCACGGTTGTAGCTCATCGCTGTTTGCGGTGCTGTGAAGGATCCCTGGTTGGTTGTCGACGGGTGCGGTGGTGTTTCCCACGGATGTTCCTTTCGTGTCGCGCGTCATTCCTGAGAAAAACTACTCCAGCCAGACGTGTACTGTTTTCCGGGTTGCTTCGTCTGTGAGTGTGAACAGTGGTTGAGGCCTATATCCGTTTCCGCGTACGTTGCGGACGATTTTATTGATATCGATGCCCGCAGTGTCGATGCGACGACGGAGGTCATCGTCCATCAGCTCGTCGAGGTTGTCCACTGCTGTGGCTGGGAATGTGAGCGATACTTTGGTTGAATCCTGCTCCAGGACCTGGATGCGGAGGTGGTCTGCGAGCGTTTCGAAGGAGCTTTCGGGTTCGGACTGGACGGGTGGGTCGAAATGGTCCAATTCTTTGCGATGTGCGTCCAGATAGGGTTTGATTGCGATTCCCCAGGATACCGGGCGGTCGAATTGTTCGAGGTACCAGGTGAGTCCTTTGAATGCGCGCATGAGTAGAATGAGTGAGGCGGGTCCGCTCATGCGGAAATTCCAGCGGTCCTCGCCGAGGATGTCGTCGATCCGCTCAGCCCTGTTCCAGGTGGACATGTCGTATTTGTATTGTCGCGTGAAAGGTTCAAGCATGACGCGACAAAGGGCGGGTAGCTTTCTTCGGATCGGTCTGAGCAGGGTCTGGTTGAAGCCGAGGGCTGCCAGCGGTTGATAGGGGTCTCCTCTGCCGGTGGTTGTGATGTCGATGAGTTTGAGCAGGGCGATGCGGTGTTCCTGGGGTATTTGCACCGTGCTGCCGAAGTCGAACAGGGCGATGCCCGGTCCGTCGTCGGTTCTGGAGAATCGGTAGTTTCCGGGGTGGGGGTCGGCGTGGATCCATCCGGATTCGAAGAGGGTTTTGAAGAATCCGCGGATGAATGACCATGCGAGGGGTTGTCGGTCGGATTCGCTCCAGTTTTTGACGTCGTCGAGATGCTGTCCATCGAGCCATTCCGTGACGAGGACGTTCTCTGTGCAGAATTCTCGAAGGATGCCGGGTGATCGCCATCCCGCGACGCTGGCTGTGATTTTGGCGAACATTTCTGTCCGGTCGGCTTCGAGTTCATAGTCGAGTTCTTCGGTGAGGTCGCGGAGGATTTCGGAACGGTAGTCTGCCATGTCGAAACCGAGCTTTGAGCGGTGGGAAGTGGTTTCTGACGCGGTTGATTTGCGTCGTAGATCGCCCATTGGTGCTGAGAGCCATCCGAGGGCTTTGAGGTCGATTTTGACTGCCTGTTCGATTCCGGGGTATCGGACCTTGATCGCCACTTCGCGGCCGTCATGCAGGACGGCGTGGTGTACCTGCCCCAATGAGGCTGCCAGGCCGTGTTCGTCGATTGCTTTGACGATTGTGTCCAGCGGGTTGTTCCATGCTGCTTCGAGGATGGGCTGGATTTGGTCGAATGGGATCGGTTCTGCGTTGTCGGTGAGGTTTGCGAAGGCTTCTGCTTTTTCTGCATCGTCGGACATGCTGAGCATTTGCCCTACTTTTTGCGGTAATCCGCGCAATTTGCCCATGCGTTCGACCAGGTGCCTTCGGGCGTTGTCGCGGATGGTGTCGTCGGTCGATTTGGCGGCGGTTCGAGCGTGTCGGGCGAGATCTGCATATCCGACGGATCGGGAGATGACGTTTTTGGGGAGCATGGTGCGATTCTCTCTGTATGCGAACCCCTTCTGCACGGGGTACGGAGTCGTGATATTCCTTCAGGATCGTTTATCGACAGATTATCGGGCTTGGTGAAGGAGGTTGATTGTGTATTTTGCCATTGGTGTGTGGGCGCAGCAAAAAAGCGGACAGGCCGAGGTGGCGTGTCCGCTGGATGCTGGTTGTTTCGCGCTGCGTGTTCTGCGCGTTCGTTTTGCTCTGGTGTTATGGCAGAACGAGGGGTGCTGCGAGGAAGATGATGTCGCGCATGAGTCCGTTGCTGCCGTCGAGCAGGAATGGCGTAAGCGTACTCAGAATGTTCCGCTCACATGAGGCGGGGAGGATTCCGGGCAGAATGAACGAACTGATAAACATGATTTTGTATATGCGTCGGGTCATGGTTGATGAGCTCCGCTGTTAGAAATTGAACGACTCTATTGTTATATCCCGTTGCCTTGTGACAGAATCTTAGAATCTGAAAATCAGGTCGGCTGTCACACGTTGGTTGAAGATCGAGTTGCTCGGATTTGAGATGGGGAATCCGTATGCGAAACCAAGTGAGACGTTTGGGGTGAGTACATATCGGAATCCGAGATCGCCCCAGAAGACGCTGTTTCCTGCGACGTCGGAAGCTCCAATGTTCGTGTAATCCAGCCCACCGACTGACAGAGGGGTCGCGTCCGCGTTTGTGAGGTAGTGCAGTGCATGGACTTCAACCAGTGGGTGGAATCCTGGCATGGTTTCTGGAAAGGGCTCGAAGTCCATGTGCAGATCCCAACTGAGGATTGCGTTTCCATCGTTGAGATCCATGGGCAGTCTTGCGGTGACGTTGCCAATGAAGTTGATGTCATTCCATTGTTTTGCGAAGGAGACAAATGGGCTTAGTTCGTTGTCGCCGGAATCTCCACCCTGAAAAATGCCTCGGTTTCCCTGGTGCCACTCCCAACGCATACCAGCCGTGAGGATGAAGTCGTTTGCATCATCGACGATCAGGGCGTACTTCGCACCGATGGAGAAGTCGTTCCAGCCCGAATCTCGTGGGATGATTCCCGCGTTGAATTCTGTCCAGCCGTCCTTGGTCGCGATGAGTGCGAAGCGGTCGGTGAGGGCGATACGGAGCTGCAGGGCGTATACATTGAGTTGTCCGCCACCGAGTTGGGACTGGGAGGGGATGTCGTGCCACAAGTAGAGGAATTTTGCACTTGTGTCGATGATGGGTGTTTCAAAGTAGAGTGGGTTTCCGACGGGGTCTACGAAGGTTTCCCGCAGGCTGGTGTTGGACCGGGTTCCTGTGAGGAATCCTGGCCAGAGGATTTCGCTATCTCCAAAAATGTTCCGGTCGCTGATTGCGTACCTTGCTCCGGACCTGGAACTGTCTCCGGATGACTCCTGTAGTCGGAAGGAGGCGTGCTTGGTTTTGCTGGTGGTTTCGGCGACGGCCCGGTTCGAGCCGGAGATCGCCACGCCGCACAGAAGTGCGGAGATGAGATAGGTTTTCATCGCTTTTTCCTTACTTTTTCTCAGCCTGCTGTTGTGCATTCTCCAGACGACGACCCCGCGCGATCGTGGCTCCCTGGGAAAGTGGACATGACTATATGCGAATATCGGACGTTGGAATAGATTCCGTTTAAGAATAAATGATCGATCATTGTGTGAGGCTGCGACGGGAATGGATTGGGTGATATTGCCCTGTTTTTTGGGTTGTGAGTGCGGTTTATTGTTGATGGATCGCGTTCACAATGCTTGCTGGTGCTATCCCCGCATGTACCTGGTCTGTTTGTACCCGCCCTTCCAGGCCTGCACCTGTGGACGGGGTTTGTGGTGGTGCGATGGGGGTGTGTATATCGTGGTCAGGATCAGAGGTTTTGGGTTATTGGCTACGGATTTGCCGTCTCGAGCTGTTCGTTGATCGCCTCTGCGATGAGTGCGTAGATGCGACTTGGAATCACGTCGATTTTAAGCACCTGGGCGAGTTCTGCGATGTCGGTTTCGATTTCTTCGAGCACATGTTTGAAGACGCTGATATCGAGTCGGACGACGTCCATCGCCTGTTTGCATGATTTCCTGATATCGTCAGCCTCTGGTGCTTCGCAGATGAGTTTGGCGAGTTCGGACGCACCGAAGATGATTCTCGCGAGCAGGTCTGTGTCTTCGGGGATTTCGTGAGGTGGTTCCTGGTCGTGGTGATATCGGACCGCCTGGACCATGATTTCCGGGAGCGCCCATTTTTCAAGGACGAGTGCACTGACTTCTGCGTGGCTGGTCCCGATGGTGTTTTTTTCCTGCTCCATCCAGTCGTTTGGAGCGTGTGGCTGGTATGCTTTTGCGATTTTGTCGTAGAGGTCTGGTATAGCCTGTGCGAGGACCACGACACCGACGTCGCTGAGCAGTCCTCCGATGAAGGCTTCTTCTCTTAGTTTTGGCGCGACTTTGTCTGCGAATCTGGCTGCGAGTACTCCTGTTGCGAGTGATCTTCGCCAGTAGTAGCTGATGTCGATGGATGTGTTTGCCTTGGAGTTGACCTTGTCGACCATGCATCGCCCCATGACGAGTGTTCGGATTCTCTTGATTCCGAGGAGGTTGCATGCGTGCATGAGTGAGCTGATCTGGCGTGTGACTCCGAAGAGCGGCGAGTTTGCGAGTTTGAGGATGTCGCCAGCGACGCCCGGGTCTGTTGAGAGCAGGTTGACCACGTCTGACTGTGCGTAGTTTTCGTCTTTTGTGATTTCCAGCAGGCGTGTGACGATCTGGGGCATTGATGGGATTGCGTCGCTTCGATCGATGAACTGGATGAGTTTTTTATTCATGATGGTAGTCACTCGCTTGCGTGTTGAGTCGCCTGTGTCGTCTTGTGTCGCCTGTGTGGTGGATGGACAGATCCCTGCATGCGGTTGGGTTCGGTCCGATACAAGGGTACACATCGGAAGGACAGGATTGCGTCTGGAGGAAAATGCACAACGTTGAGGTATCGGGTCCGGGGTTCCCTGGGTTGTGAGGGTGTATTGACTCCGGGTGGTATTCAGACAGTCCCCAAGTTCCGATAATGGACGTGACCCCTGCCTGGTTCTGGTGTGAATTCCCGGTGAAATCAGTCTTTTTCATAAATGCTGTGATTCCTAAATCAAGAAGGCATCCGATGGGAACGATCTAAACTTCGGCGCCGGGCCACAGTTGTGTGATTCGACTGTGTCATGGGATCCGGTTGATGGCGTAGACTTCAGTGCGTGTCGACCGGAGCCATCTGTTCTGGCGTTGTGTGTTTCTGCGTTGTGTTCCGCTGGAGGATATTTGCGGGATGTATTGCAGGAAGAAGTGTGATGTTTCGGGGGAAGTGTTGTCAGGAATGTTGTCTGGGTAAACAGTACCTGAAAGGGCGTAGACGATGACATCAGCAGCAATGGCGTCGACTGGAGCAGTTGAATCGTCGGATATTGGGCACGGTTCCAGCGACAGTGGGTCTGTTTCTCAGTTGGTCAGTTTTCGACTTGCGAATGAAGAATACGGCGTGGATATCATGCGTGTCCAGGAGATCATTCTTCCCGGTCAGATTACGCGTATGCCAGAGGTTCCTGAGTTTATCTGCGGACTGATCAATCTCCGAGGTCATGTGATTCCGATTGTTGATCTCAGGAAGCGTTTTGGATTGCCAGCTGCAGAGAGTGACGAGCGTACTCGTATCATCGTTGTGAATTTGATGAGCAAGACGATTGGGATCGTGGTGGATGCTGTGAATGAGGTATTGCGGATCAATGCCGAACAAATTGACCCGCCGCCCTCCAGTGTTGCCGGGATCGATCATGCTTATATACGAGGACTTGTCCGGTTTGAGGACAAGCTCTTGATCATGTTGAATATTGACAATGTATTGACGCAGGAAGAGCGTGCGGCGTTGGATCCGGTTCAGGATCTGGGTCTGTAAAGATGGTTGTTGAAGATTGATGAAGTGAGACAGGTTTGCTGCGGGACTACCCGGTGGTAGTTCTGGTGATGATAGATTTCGTGAGCCAAGAGAAATAACGAGGTTGAAGACAATGGCGACTCCCACTAAGCAGTCGACGGATCAGAATGAGCGTGGCTTATCGGCAGGCGGAAAATCGGAGTTGGCCAAGCTTCGCAGTTCATTGGACCAGTTGGGGACGAACGTCTTTATGGCGGATGCGGACCGGAATCTGGTATTCATCAACAAGCAGGCCAAGGAGACGCTGAAAGCAGTGGCCGGCGAGATTCGGCGAATTTTTGGTGTTGAATCTCATGAGCTTGAAGGGATTTCGATACACCGTTTCCACAGTGATCCTGGTCGTATTGAGAAGCTTCTGTCTGATGCGAGTAATTTTCCGCGTGCGGCGGACATCAAGTTCGGTGAGGTATGGCTGGAGACCACGATCAATGTGATGTACGACGAGGAAGGTAATGTCGCGGGTCATGTTGTGAACTGGGAAGCGGTTGGCGAGCAGCGTCGGAAAGAGGCTGAGGGGCAGCGTTTGCGTCAGATGATTGAAAATTCTCCAACGGCGATGATCCTTGCAGACACGGATTTCAATATTACTTATATGAATCCGATTTCGCAGAAGACCTTGAAGGCTGTTGAGCAGTATTTGCCTTGTCGAGCTGAGGAGGTTGTTGGTAAGAATGTAGACTTTTTCCACAAGAACCCATCTCACCAGCGTGGGATATTGAATAATCCTGCGAATTTGCCTCACAAGGCAGACATTGAGCTTGGTCCTGAGAAGCTGGAGCTTCTTGTGACGGGTATCTCAGACGCGGATGGGAATTTTATTGGTCCGATGTTGACGTGGGACGTTGTCACGTCGAAGCGTGTTGCGGAATTCGAGTCTGCCAAGAAGGATGCAATGATTGAAAATGCACCGACGAATATCATTCTTGCAGACATGGACTTCAACATTACCTATGCGAACCCAGCGACGGTGAAGAACCTTCAGCCATTGGCTCAGCATCTTCCGATTGCCATTGACAAGGTGGTTGGGAGCAATATTGACATATTCCACAAGAATCCTGCGCATCAGAGGCAGATTCTTTCGAATCCGAACAATCTGCCGCATAATTCAGTCATCAATGTTGGTGATCAGAAGCTCGAATTGATGGCCAGTGCCATTTTTGACGACCAGGGTGAGTACATCGGGCCGATGGTGACGTGGGAGAATATTACCGAGAAGCTTGCTGGTGAAGAGCGTCAGAATCGGATGCAGCAGGATGCTGAGGAAACTGCGGCAGATCTTCAGCGTAAGGTTGATAGTTTGTTGGTCAATGTTGAGGAGGCTGCGGACGGTAATCTGATGACGAAAGTCAGTGTTTCTGGTGATGATGCGATTGGTCAGCTTGGTCAGGGTCTGGACCGTATGATTACCTCGTTGCGTGAGGTTGTTGTGCAGATCATTGAATCGGCTGAGCAGTTTACTGAGGGTGCTCGTGTTGTCTCTGAAGGGTCCACATCGCTGTCTGATGGTGCTCAGACCCAGTCTGCGAATGTTGAGGAGATTTCGGCTTCGGTTCAGTCGTTGAATCAGATGATTGGCGGAGTTGCAGAGAGTGCCCGGGACGCGGACAAGACTGCGAAGGAGACGAGTATCAGCGCTGAGCAGGGTGGTGATGCAGTTGAGAAGAATGTTGAAGCGATGAAGCTGATCGACAAGTCTTCTGAGCAGATTGGTGAGATCATCGGCGTGATCTCAGAGATTGCTTCTCAGACGAATCTCCTTGCGTTGAATGCTGCGATTGAGGCTGCCCGTGCTGGTGAGCATGGTCTTGGATTTGCGGTTGTTGCAGACGAGGTGCGTAAGTTGGCTGAGCGGTCGAGCGAAGCTGCGAAGGAAATTGCTTCGCTGATTAAGGAATCGACGCAGCGTGTCAAGGAAGGTGCCGAGCTGAGTGAGCAGACTGGCGTCGCGTTGAAAGAGATTATTGAAGGTGTGGAAGCGACAGCCAAGGGTATTGGTCAGATTGCCAGTGCGACTGAGGAGCAGGCACAGACTGCGACCGAGGTGAACACTGGAATCCAGAATATTGCTTCTATTACCGAGAATAATGCTTCGGCGGCAGAGGAGATGGCCGGTTCTGCTGAAGAGCTTTCCGGGCAGTCACAGCAGCTCAAGGAGCTGGTGGGTCGGTTCAAGATTAGCGATGGTTAGGTGTAAGTTGTGCGTGCCGTCGTTCTTTCTGATGCTTGAGATCATCGGAGTGACCGCGGCCGGCGTTTGCAGTCGGTCGCGGTTTTGCTCCGTTCGTGAATCGAATCGAGTTGAATTGTCAGGTTGAGCACTTTGGGGTGTTGTCATTCTTGAAGGGTAGGGTGCAATCGCGTGGAAGTCGTCAAGCTTACCGATAAGCAATTCGAGAAGGTTTCGAAAATTGTGTACGACATGGCGGGGATTTATTTGCCGCCGGAGAAGCTGAGTCTATTGAGCAATCGTCTCAGGAAGCGGCTGCGGGCGCTCGATTTCGAGACATACGAGGAATATATCAAACTCGTTTCCACACCGAGTGGCATGAAATCGGAGATGCCGCACTTTCTCTCTGCCGTGACAACCAATGAGACGTATTTCTTCCGTAACGATGGTTTATGGAAGTTGTTTAAGACTGAATTTATTCAATATTTTGTTGACACGAAAACCGGATCCAAGAAAAACATCCGCATATGGAGTGCGGCGAGCAGCAGCGGTGAAGAGGCTTATACGGCTGCGATTTCTTTGCGTGAACATTTGCCGGATTTTTCGAGCTGGAAGATATCGATTATCGGTAGTGATATCAGCAGCAATGTCCTCGATAAGGCGCGTGCTGGTGTATATAACGACTATGCACTGTCCAAGATGCCACCAGCGATGCAGAAGCGCTGGTTTACGAGCAAGGACGGTTCGCACCAGCTTTGTGATGAGATTATGAAGATGGTGAGGTTCCAGTTTCACAATTTGCGAGACCCGTTTACGGGTGGTAGCTGCGACCTTGTGTTTCTGCGAAATGTGCTGATGTACTTTGACAATCCGATGAAAAAACGTGTCCTGAAGACTGTGTGTGATGCGCTTGCCCCGGGCGGGTTTCTGATTGTTGGTGATGTGGACCCGATTCGTACGACGCCAGAACTGAGTAAGAGCATGACGTGTGATTATGAGAGACCTGGCGTGTACCGTAAACCCGGTCAAAAAGCTTCTTCGGTCAGCCAGAAGGAAATGGTAACGACATGAGCGAATGCGTCGAAGTTACGCCCGAACTTCTGGCGGGGTTCCTGGACGAGGCGCCGGAATATCTGACGATGCTGGACGAGGGTGTGCTGGCCTTCGAAGCAGCCGCGGGTGCCGGTGAAATCTCGATGGAGGATCCCGAGCATCAGGAACGTATGACCGTGATGTTTCGAGCGGCGCACAGCTTCAAGGGGCTGGCGGCTGCGATGGGCTTTGACAAAATTCGTGATCTGACACATCTGATGGAAACTCTGTTCGATCGTATTCGGATGGGGCAGCAGGCGCTTGATCCGCGAAGCATAGAGACGTTATTTGGCGTGTTTGACAAGCTTCGTGAACTGGTGGAAGAACTGAGCGAGCAGCCGGACGAACCTGTTTCGATCGAGGAGGGTCTCGCAACGCTTGAGCGGATTCTCAACGGTGATTGTGGCAGTGACACACCGAACCCGGATTCTGCTTCAAACACAGAAGCTACGGAAGCGGGTGCGGAGAAACCGGAAGCGGGCATGGAGATACCGGAAGCGGGCATGGAGATACCGGAAGCGGGTATGGAGGCTTCCGATCCTGCAGCTTCGGTAGATCAGGCGTCCGAGGCTGTGGACGGCGTTGTGGAGCAGCCGGTGGTTGCAGAATCCGCGGCAGAATCCAGTCCTGAGTCAGTAGCATCCTCTTCACCCGGCGAAGCGAATCCGCTTCTTGATGATCCCGAGCTGATGCAGCTTTTTGTTGAGACAACGGTTGAGACCCTGGAAGAGCTCAATCAGAAGCTCCTGAAGCTTGAGGAAACGCCCGGCGACATTGATATCCTGAACGAAATATTTCGCTGTGCGCACAACATCAAGGGCGCCAGCGGAGCGGCTGGATTTAATGGTCCATATCGCCTCACGCACAGGATGGAGACGCTTCTCGATCGTCTTCGCAGCGATCGCCTTGAGTTGGAAGATTCGTTGATGAATTCGTTTTTCTCGGCGGTCGACCGATTGCGTGCAGACGTGGAATTGATCAAGCAGGGGCGCATGAGCGAGCTTTCGGAAGACGGTATCCAGGAAGCGTTTTCCATGTGGTTGGATGAGGACGGGGAGGTGATCCAGGCGGGTTCTGAGGGGTCAACTTCTGACGTCGCCACTGGCGGTCAGGTTCAGGCTGATACGGTTCCGGAACCTGATGTTTCCAGTTGTGAGGCTGCCCCTGAGGCGCCGGAGCACGAAGGTGATACGTTTGGTGCTGACACGCTTGAAATCATTGTGACATTCCCGCCGGACAGTGGTGAATCGGAAATCCAGTCATTTCTCATCCGCAACAGGCTTGAGGATGAGGGGAGTGTATTGAAGTGCGAACCCGACATTGACAATCTGGACGGTGAAGGATCTCTGGAGTGCTTGAAACTCTACGTCAAAACTGACGAAGATCCGGCGTGTCTTGAGAAGTTGGTCGGAAGTTATATGGTGGAACGCGTCACGGTACGTCGTTGCGGTGAAGCGTCGGAGGCGTCACCGAGCGCCGACCCCGTTGTTCCGCAATCTGACGTACATACGGACGTTACGGACGTTGCGGACGTTGTGGATGTTGCGGACGTTGTGGATGTTGTGGAAGTTGTGCAGCAGGACGCACCTAAACCAGTTGCTGCGCCGAGCGATCCTGCCCCGGTCAGTACGACATCTGGTAAGGAATCGGTTCCTGCGGCCAAGGCACAGCCCGCTCCAACCCCTCCAGCCCCGGCCAAAGCTGTTGCGAAGAAGGCGTCTTCTGGTGAGGCAGCCATCGTCACCAAAGCCAACGAAACCATCCGCGTGGATCTTGAGCGGCTGGACCAGCTGATGAACCTTGGTGGTGAGCTGGTCATCAACCGTGCGCGTTTTGTGCAGATACGCTCGTTGTTCGAGCCGATTTTCTCCGGACAGAACCTTGGTTATCTGGTGGACGATTTGTCGGATCGCATTGCGCGACTGACAGGTGATATCGAGAAGTTGCCGCGAGGAACCGGTGCAGACCGTGTCATGTCGGATATCACCGAGACAGTCAACCATCTCAATCAGGACTTCAACGCGATCAAAACTGTCGTCAACACCGTGCATGATGCCCGTGTCGCGATGAATGACTTTAGCGAAGCGTTGCACAACCTGAATCGTATCTCAGAGGGAATCCAGAAGCGTATCATGGAAACGCGGATGGTCTCTGTCGGACCCCTGTTCCAGAGATTCAGGCGTGTGGTGCGCGACATAGCCAAAGCCACGGACAAGAAAGTTGAGCTTGTCCTGCGTGGTGAGGCCACGGAGCTGGACAAGCGGATGATCGACGAGCTGGGCGATCCGCTCACTCACATGGTGCGTAACAGTGTCGATCATGGAATCGAATTGCCGGAGGATCGCGTGGCCGTCGGAAAACCCGCCACAGCCACAGTATCCCTTGAGGCGTATCATCGCGGACGACACATCTGTATTGAAGTGCATGACGATGGACGGGGTATCGCCGTTGAAAAGGTGCGAGACAAGATCATCGAGCGTGAGCTCGCGACACACGCCCAGGTCGAGCAAATGACCGACAAGGAGGTTTGTCAGTATATCTTCAAGCCAGGTTTCTCAACGGCTGAGCAGGTTACGGATCTTAGCGGTCGTGGGATGGGCATGGACATTGTCATCAACAAAATTGAGAAGCTGAGTGGCACTGTCGAGGTTGATTCGACGCCGGGTAAGGGCGCTGTGGTGACCATCAGGCTTCCGCTGACGCTTGCGATCATCACTGCGATTGTCGTGCGCATCGGGAAGGGTGTCTATGCGATTCCTCTGGATATGGTGGGCGAAATCATTACCGTTTCGAGCGAGACGATCCAGTCGATTCAGAGGAAACGTGTCATCTGTGTTCGCGACCGGGTCATCCCGCTTCTGCTGTTCGAGCATGTATTCCGCACAGGTGCAGATGAGTTAAGGACAGGATCGCGTGGTGCGTCGGATCTGACGGTGGTGATCATGTCGTTTCAGGGAGATTTCGTTGCACTTGTGGTAGATGAGTTGATCGGGCAGGAAGACGTGGTCATCAAGAACCTGGCCACAAACTATCAGAATGTCACCGGTATCGCTGGTGCATCGATCATGGGTGATGGAAGTGTGTCGCTCATTATTGATGTGGCTCAGATGATGACGATGGCGGCTCAGCGTGCTGACGAGAATCTGGAGTCGCTCCCATCCGAGCTTGCCGCCTTGCCGGAACCCTGTCCATCGGCTGAGTCTTCCAGCGTTTCTGAGTCAACAAACGTGACCAAGCCAACACCAGCAATTTGCTGAGGTTGACATTACAGTGGAATAAAGCGTATGCAGACGATTGAACATAAAGCATCACCTGAACTGGCAGACGCGCTGAGGACTGTTGCAATCAACAGTGCCTACGGCGCATCCAATGCCTTGTCCAAATGGTTCAAGCGTGGCGTCCGTCTCACGTCGGAAGGGTTCCAGAGTGTACCTTTGTCCGCGGTTGCAGAATGTGCCGGACCCGCCGACTCGGAGGTCGCAGCCATCCACATGAACCTGGAAGGTGACGTAGATGGTGATCTGCTGCTGATTTTTCCCGAAAAAGTCGGTCTGCAACTGGTGGATATTATGATCGGTGCCCCGGCTGGAACGTCGGTGGAATTCGGCGAACTGGAAGCGTCCTGCCTACAGGAAACCGGAAACATTGTGGGAAGTGCCATCACGAACGGATTGGCCTCCTGGTTACAGATGGACGTCAAACCAGGAACCCCAACGTTTATCCACGACCTTGCAGCGGCAGTCATCCAGCCCATGCTGGTCGAACAGGCAGCCACAAGCGATGATGCACTGGTATCGAAAACCGAATTTGTGATCGACAAGCAGCATCTTGACTGGGCTTTTTTGCTCTTGCCGTCAGAGAAGGGGCTTGCGCTACTCCAGAAAGCCTGTGTCAGCGATGATGTGCGCCGCCACGCACTGCAGACGATCGCCATCAACGGCGCCTTCAACGCATCCCGTGCAATGTCGAAGTGGATTCGCAAGGGTGTACGCCTGCACACAGAAGGGTTTGAGCGAAAACCGTTTCGCGATGTCGGACAGACCCATGGCGACGATGAACCCATTGTTGCGCTGCACATGGCATTACATGAGCAGTTGCATGGGCATACATTGATGACAATGAATCAACGGTCAGCCTTCGAACTGGTCGAACTATTGATGGGGCTTGCTCCAGGGTCTGTAACAGAGCTTGACGAGCTGGCGACATCGGCGCTGCAGGAAACGGGCAATGTCATTTGCAGTGCCTTCGTCAACAGCTGGGCAAAGTGGCTGGAAATTACAACAGAACCGGGACCACCCAATATTACGGTCGATTTACCGGGCGCGATATTCGAATCCTTGCTCGCAGAGCAGGCGATGGCTGGCGATGATGTGTTTATGGCTCGTACGGAATTTAGCATTGATGACAGGTGGTTGGAGTGGCAGTTCTATCTGCTTCCGTCGCCCACATCATTGCGTTTGATAGAAGCATCGTGTTGTTGAGGATACCTATGTCTGATTTGAAAACATTGGGGATCGCTGAAATCAAAACCGTTCAGCACCCCGAAACAATGAGAACGGTCCTCGGTTCGTGCGTCGGCGTAGCACTCTATGACCGTGCGGTCAAGAAGGGTGGAATGGCGCACATCATGCTGCCAAGCTCGGATACCTGCCACGGTGATCGAGGTAAGTTTGCCGACACAGCCGTCGACGATCTGCTGAACCAGGTCATTCGCATTGGTTGCGACAAGACAAGACTGGCAGCAAAAATATGCGGAGGCGCTTCGATGTTTGGCCCAAAGACCGATAATGGTCTCGGCGAACGAAACATCAGTGCAGTCAAGGCACAATTGAAACAGCATTCGATCCGGCTGGTAGCCGAAGATGTCGGTGGTCAAAAAGGACGAAGAATGACACTCAATCCTCAAACAGGTGAAGTAGAAGTTCAGATCATCGGTGCTACACCGAGTGTCATCTGACCACTGAAAGGAACGGGAGGATACCATAATGTCCACGCGGGTTCTTGTAGTCGACGATGCCGTTTTTATGCGGCATATGATCAAAAAGATCCTCACAGAGATGGGGCTGGATATATGCGGTGAGGCTTGTGACGGAGAGGAAGCTTGCAGCCTCTACGATTCATTAAAGCCCGACATGGTCACCATGGACCTGGTCATGCCCAAAAAGGGCGGCCTGGACGCACTGAAAGAGATCCGGGCCAAGGATCCAGACGCCAAAATTATCGTGATTTCTGCGATCGATCAACGGCAACCGCTGATGGATGCGCTCAAACTCGGAGCTGCTGATTATGTCGTCAAACCATTCGAAAAGGATCGGGTGGAGGAAGCCATCAACCGGGTCATCGCAGGTTGAACGGCTGAACAGTTGAAAGGCTACACAGTTGAACAGTTGCACAGGCAGTTGAACGGTTGAACAGCAGGTTGAACATGCGTCATCGCCGGTGAACAGATACCCGCATCTCGACAGGGAAGCACGGGCCACGCAACAACACGAATCACGCAACAGCATAGGTCACGCCACAACATAGGTCACGCCACAACACGACCGCCACTCTTCCACTCAGCATTAACCGCCAGTCAGCATTGGCCACATGTCGCGCCAATTCCAGCCGCGTCTACTGCGATTCCGCCAGTGAGACTACGATTCCGGCAGTTAGCTTGTCGTCAGGATCTGGAGCGATCTACGCCATGACCGCTGGCATGCAGGACCGCTCTGCACCATTACCGCTGGCAGGCCGCCAACTCGGAAAGTGCTTCGCTGATAGCGCGGGGTATGTCACTCAACGGAACGACCCGATCGATGCAGCCCGTATCCGCTGCTGCCTTCGGCATCCCGTATACGATGGATGTTTTCTGGTCCTGAGCGATTGTCGCCGCTCCATTCTCACGAAACGTCCGAATCCCCACCGACCCATCGCAGCCCATCCCCGTCATAATCACACCCACCGCCCGAGGTCCAACCACTTTCGCCACCGAGTCAAACATCACATCCACCGATGGGCGAAATCCGGAAACCTTGGGACCATCATCGAGCGTCGCGACCAGCTTTGACAAGCGACGTATGATTTTCAGATGTGCGGCGCCAGAGGCAATGATCGCCTCACCAGGGACCAGGGGCAGATTCGTTTCTGCATGGCGAACGGTCACCTGAGAAACAGCGTCCAGACGGGAGGCGAAGGGCTTTGTAAAGTCAGCCGGCATATGCTGTGTGATGACAATTGGCGGAAAATTCCCCGGCATAGCAGGCAACATCTCATGTAAGGTCGCAGGACCTCCAGCACTGATGCCAATTGCGACGATCACATCCGCATCAGACACATCAACCGTTTTGGTCGATTTGAAAGGTGCTCTGGGCGTCCCCAGTACGTTGCGGTTGCTCGCAGCAGCAGCCTCGACCGCCTGCGTGACAGCCTCCCGGAACGACTGGAGCGACGAAGATTTGTCACCGAGCGGCTTCGCAACATAGTCTACAGCACCCTTTTGAAGCGCTTCGAGTGTGACCTGTGCCCCCTTCTGAGTCTTGGTAGAGATCATGACAACTGGAAGCGGAAATTCCTTCATGATCCGCTCCAGCGCACCAATCCCGTCCAGACCCGGCATCTCAACGTCAAGCGTGACAACATCCGGCTTCAACTTCACGATCTTCCGAATCCCTTCCTCGCCGTTCTGGGCAGTGCCAATGATCTCAAAGTGATCACAACTGCTCAGCGCACTCTTAAGCATACTCCGCATGAACACCGAGTCATCGACGATCAGAACGCGAATTGGCTTCTTAGTCATTGTCACGACCTCTCCACTTAAAACACCCCACAATCACCTTTTGTCCATACTATCCAGACGTCGAGTATGGAAAGCTGCATTCTGATTTATCGGCTCAGAGACTATCGGGCTTGAAATCACTAAGTTAGGGTGTTTATGTTCAATTGTCTGATTGCCTGAAGTGTCAATGCCGGGTTCATGCTGGAAAGTCTGAATTGACATGATCCCGCCACGTCATCTGATTCAGTGAAGACCGGATCGCCGCTTCAGGAACACCATCGCACCATACACCGCAACAAACAGAAGCTCGCTGGAGACGGTCTTGAAATGTTCAAACAATGGAGCATTCACAGAGTGTCGTACACCCCGAAAAACGTGAACTGGGGATGAAAACCGCTCATCAAGCATTGGCCAGAAGAGCTGCACACCCCGACCAAACGTCACGGAATCCAGCATCACATGGCACGCAAAACCGGCTGCTCCGATGCGCAAAAACTGCGCAAATCCGCCTCGAAACAGCACATGGAAAACCCCCGCATACACCACGGCGAACAGCGGAACCATGAACAGGCTGTGTGTGAAGGTATTATGATACGCTGCGAAACCCTCTCCAGTAGCGATCCCGATCAATAAATCCAGATCAGGTCCCATCAAAGCGGCAATACCCGCCGTGATCAGACCCATCGTCCGCATCTTTCCGCCCCGCTGAAAGGCGTCTCCACGATCCTGTCGAGCTGCCTCCTTCAGCGCTTTCCAAAACGAGAGAATCAGCGAACAATGTGCAATGGGTGATGGCATTCAGTATCCAGATAGTCTTATCTTGAAATTCAGATCACATTTTTGCAGTGTAGCAAATCCAGACGGACCAGGACACCGATAAAAACCGTAACCCCAGTCAGTGACCGCAAATTGCCCTACACGAGCTGTGTTGCTAACGTGCGTCGCGGTGGATTAAGTTAGAGCAGCATCCAGACCGGAGAATGTGGGATCTTTTCGTCTATGACCGCGGAACGAAAAACACTGAGTCCTGATGTACAGAGCGCAAAACCAATGGTGTCGGCGCTACCGGATCTGCGTGCAAGCGGAGCGACTTCAGGGCTGCGATGGTTGGCATTGCTCATTTTCATCGCGCTGACGCATGTCGCCTACCACCAGCTATTCAGTCGCATGGTCATCGAAAACGCCGAATCGTACACCGAACGCCACGAACGCCTTCACGACTACGGTGGATTGTTGCTGATTGCGTGGCAAATCCCACTCAGTGCGATCGTCCTATATCTCATTTACAGAGAACTGCGAAACCACGCACCAGGCCGTCTACTACGCCGATTGTTCGCCGCCGCACCAGGAAAATGGATGTGCAGTTTCGTATGTCTCACAACAGCATTCGGTATCCTGTGGTCGGGCGTTGTTCTCGGTGGTCAATCATCCGTCGAGGATGACGACACCTATTTATTCCAGGCAGCCCTCATCGCTCAGGGACAGCTCGATCTACCATTCCCCTGGCCGGAGTTCCCACAGTCGTTCCAGTGGTCATGGATGGCAGACGCCCCTGATAGATATTATTCATTCCAGATGCCGGGACATTGCATCGTCCTGGCGATCGGCGTATTGCTCAGGGCACCATGGATGATGACGCTCTTCGCAACGACCGTCATGTGCATATTCACCCACCTCACCGCCCGTCGAATGTACGGTCGTAGAACCGCGATCCTCACCACAATACTCCTCGCAACCTCACCATACCTGCTCGTCACACAATCCACCTACAGTGCAGCCGTCACGGGCGCAGCATGTGTCGCCATAGTCTTCTGGGCAGGGACACGCCTGCTGGACCGCTCAACCGCTTTCGACGCCATCTACACAGGTTTAGCAATCGGATTGCTCTGGTTTGTACGACCACCGACAGCCGCATTCGTCGCCATCCCTTTCGGACTAATCATGCTCCGGGAAATCCTGCAACGCAAAGCGAAGGCTGCTCATCTCGCAATTGTGGTCATCACCAGCATCGTCGCACTCCTGCCATACTTCATCTACTGCCGAGCAATCAGCGACCCACCACACTGGACGCTCTCCCCAGGAGACACCTACTCCGAACGACTCGCAAGCCCGGAAATCAGCCTGAAAAACATCACATCAAACGAAGGACATGAGCGGATAAAATCCATCCCGAACGCCATCATTTCGCTCGTGAGATTGAATACCTATCTCTTCGGTTGGCCATTATCGCTCATACCGATAGGCTTCCTGCTCGTGCAACGTAAATGGTACGGTCACAACGCATGGCTTCTAGCATCATGCTTCATTCTGCTCGGATTTTACTGCTTGAGCGAGAAAATCCTCGGCTGGTACTACTACGAACTCATGCCCTGTGCAGCCATCCTCGGCGCACGAGCAACCATCGAGTTCAGGAAATGGTTGTCCATGCGTGGTTGTGGTCGAATAAGGGCACGCCGGACCGTGTCAGCCATCATCGCATCCGCATGCCTGGCATCCCTGCTCATCAGTGTCCCGCTGACAATGGCGCGGCAGTGGCATTTCGTCTGGGACTGGTCAGAACCGATCAACTGGCTGAATACGCAGATCCCCGAAGGAGAAGCACTCGTCCTCATCGATTTCGAGCAAACCGACGCGCAGGCAAGAACCGCACTGCTCGGCGACAACGATCCCTTTTTGAAAAACCGAATAGTCTGCGCGAAATCGATGGGGAATCATGCCATTGACGCGAATGTGCGAAACAAATTCCCAAACCGAGCAACCTACAAATACCGCTGCAACCCAAAATCCGGCGAGCACACGCTGACACTTTGGAATGTGCAATAACCCCTGTAGGGCAGGCTATTGCCTGCCGCTGCTATTCAATCACGTTCCCTGCCAGCAGGTTGCCCCATGTCTTCAGACATGGGGGAGGCGATGATTGCGCGGGTGCCCCATCCTTGAGCGAAGCGGAAGGGTGGGGGACAGACGGCGCAAAGGTGACGAATACTGTGCAGTCCCGCAGGGTACGCTGTGAGGACCATTCTCTTCGGTGGCCGACACCGCCCGACAACTCAGGGCGATCACAACCGACACCGATCCATGACGGATACCATCGTCAGCTTATTGGCACGAACGCACCTCCGCATCAGCGTGCGGCTACTCCCCACAGCCCTTTTCAACGCCAGCCAGGCTACCCGTGAGCGTAAACGTCGGTTTGGAGGATTCGTCATCTTTTAATTCGTCAAGCGGTGGAACAGTTTCCACCATGTGTATCGTGGCGATAATCTCGATCTGATCGTTAATATCGCATGACGAGAATTGGTCTTTATACAATTGTGGATTAATTTCGAGACTCACCTTAGCTCCCAATTCCCCCTTGACGCCGGCAGGGTCGCCAGCCGTCAGCAGACGAATACCGTTTTCGTCCTTGCGTTGGATGTCGTGGATATTAATGGTCATATGCAATCTATAACCCAGGAAACACTCGACAATCTTCTGATTGATTTCTAGTTGTAGGTCTTCACATCCCGCTGACGTGCGGCCTATCGATTTTTGGGGATATTCCCTCGCGAAGGTCCTCGCTTTTTCGATCGCATCTGTGAGATGGACCTGTTCACCACCGGTGAGCGAAACGACTTTGGCGGTTGGCTGCCCCTGCTTCGGACCCTGCACCAGTTTGACCTGAACCTTGTCGTACGCAGCAAACAATTTCGTCACGGTATCATCGCGCAGTGATACGAACTCGCGGATTTCTGTCTTCGCGATTTTATTCTTGCTGGCGATATCTGTCGTTAGTCTGTTTTCCCTCTTCTCAAGAGCGGAGGCGTGTCTCTGATAGTCTCTCTCGATGCTTCTTTTTTCTTCCTCATTCCATCCTGTCTTCCTGCCGGCTATATTCATCTTCTGCCTGAGTTCTCTGATCTCCCTCTCGCCCCTGCGGCGTATATGCGAGATGGCGTTTACTTTTCTTAGACTCCTCTCTGCTTGCCTGATGCACTTTTTTAACGCTACAAGTGCTTCCAGAACGGTCTTTGCTTCATCTTCAAGGCCGACCGGTGGATGTTTGGCGAACTCGTAGAGTGAATTGCTTCTCTTCTTTATGTCCTTCAGTTCATTGTAGTCAGAATTGCGTTTGAGACGCTTAAACTTGTCGGTGTAACTACCCCATTCATCGATGAATGTCTCATCCATGTCCTTGTCACGAAGCGTAAACGCCTCTGATCGGCTGGAGGATCCGCCTCGCTCGTTAGCCTCCATCCGACGGGCACCGATTGAATAGCGAACCTCACCATTTTCTCCACGAAAGGTCCGCTCCTGGCTCGCAGCGATCTCAGCCTCTGAAAATTGGCGACTGTATTCCATGTTGGACGTGAACACGTCCCTGAAGAATTGGTACTCTTCTGGTTCTGGCGCTTTGAAGAGCGGGTAGACCAGGTTCATCAGCATGTCCATCTTGGCCGACGCCTCAGCCAGGGTGACGCGCGACTGGTACTTCACCTTCTTGACTTCCGATTTGTCGTATGTATGGACCTCGCCATTGTAGGTGACAATGGTGTGCTTGTTCCCTTCCTTTTTGTGATCTCCGGATATCTTCTCTCCGTTTTTAAGAATGAGTACGTCGGCAGGAGCGGGTGTTGCTGCAGCGATGAGGCAGAGGGTGAGTACAAGCTTTTTCATTGCCATATCTCCTTTTTTTCCACATTGGACCGAATTGCGGGGGGTGGCAATCGATCAACGTATGATTGATAGGATCTACAATATAGTTCCAGGGGGCAGGACAATCAATACATCCCTCTCCTGTTCGAACTAAAGTGCGATCGTGAACAAATTGCGCAACGCGAACAAGCTGATTTGGAGGGCTGGCTTGCCGATGACACCATGATGCATAGCCTCCATACAACCCTGAACCTGAAGTTCTCTCGCGACTCACTGGTAGATACGGAGGTCGGCGATTTTTCTGACGGACAAAATTCGGTTTTGTCGAAAAAATGTTGAATCAACCCATGATTGTGACAAATTCCAGCACCGATCCCGGCATTCACGCCACGAGATCAAACTCAGGAATCAGAAGTCAAATCAGACACGAAGTGGCTGCCATCACCCAGCGATCACGGGGTAATCAACTCAAAACGACCGGTGAACCTTGCATTATTGGGGAAATATGCCCATATCATGGCATGGCGATCAATCCATCAGACAAACCCGGCTTGAGTGAGCGACGAGGAATGCATACATGACACGCAACCTGCCCAGAGAGGCTGCCATCCTCCTCGCACTCACCCTCATCGCTGGCGGCGTCAGAATGACCCGCCTCGAAGCACCAAGCCTATGGGCAGATGAACTCTCAACCGTCCGCGATGCACTATCCCCAAACCTCTTCATCTCAAAGCAATTCGGATACCTGCCAACGAAAATCGGACTGACACTGTTCGGACTTGGTCCAGAAACCCTCGAATCACGCGAATTTCACAACTGGCGACAACGTGGCCTAAACGAATTCAAAGCCCGGCTCCCCTCCTGCCTCATCGGAATCCTCACCATCCCCCTCATCTACATCGCAGCCAGAGGGCTCGTATCCCCCCTCCCCGCAGCCATCGCCACCCTCCTCCTCGCCTTCGCCCACTGGCACGTCCTCTGGTCTCAGAGTGCAAGATTCTACTCCCTCCAGTTCCTCTTCTACACAACCGCTCTGCTCACCTACTGGAACGCAATGGAGAAATCCAGCATCGCCCGCCTCATCCTCGCGGGCATCCTCGCATCCCTGGCATTCCTCTCCCAGCCGACCGCCGGGGTCCTGTTCATCATCCTCGGGCTTGACTGGATCATCCGCTGGCGGCGCGGCGCACTCCCATCATTCGCAAAACCGCTCACCTGCATCGCCCTCGTACTCATCCTGGGATTGGCAGCCGTCGTGGGCAGCGATATCGCAAAAGACCCCTCAAAATGGTCTGCCTTCCTCCAGAAACCCAATCAGGAACCCTTTCGCATTATTTTGGCGACAATATTTTACATTTTACCCCCCATCGTGGTGGCAGGCGCAATCGCCACATATTCCCTCTGGCGGCGTTGTCAGCCAATCGGGGTATTCCTCTTCTCAGCCGGAACACTCCCAGCCATGGTGTTCGCCGTCGTCGGCCTGTTCGGATTCGTAGAGGTCCGATATTGTCTCGTCTCCCTGTTCCCATGGTTGCTTTTGGCTGGCATCGCCTGCACCTCCTGCTTCGAGGCTTTCAGATCAGCCGAACCAGCCGAAGGAAGCAAGGCGAAATCACAAGAGCGTCTCGCGCTCGCCTCGCTACCAGTTCTCATGCTGCTGACCGTCGAAATCGTCGCGTTGTTTGGATATTTCACAGAGGGTGGTTATCGGTCCCGCGTCCGCGAAGCGATCCAGTACGTCGCCAAAAATATCCAGCCAGGCGACCTGTTCTGTGCAGAGGCTCAGGAGGGCGGCTATTACATGGGCAGGGAGGTCGATATCAACATTTTCGACCTGACTGACGCCCATTCGACCCTTTCCCACCGCACCTGGATCGTTTCTGGGGCAGGAAATCACGGGAATCCGCCCGGTCGATGGCTGCGAGAGAAAACACGTCTGATGGCGTGCTTCGAGACCCATCTGGTCGGCCCCAGTGAATCGGTTCAAGTCCACCTTTACACCCCGAATGGAAATAAAGTGGGGATGTAGCAGGCCTGTTGTTTTTTCACAATACTTTCCAATCCCGGCCCAAACACGCCGCTTTTAGCTTGACCCTGTCGTCCAAAATTTGGTATAAAGAGAGTCGCAGTCAGGAGAGGGCCGCGCGTTCTGTGCGGTTTCAATTAAACGAGAGAGAGATAAGTGTAGGGGTGGTACGTCTGATTTGTGGGCGTGTACCTGTTTTGTTGTGAATGATCCGATTTGTTCGGAGCGTCATGTGAACGCGCTCTGTGCAATAGGCGGTTGGTTCGCTGTATGAGGGCGGACGGAATAGGAGGAGAAGGATGGTGTCAAACACCAGGAAATTGTTTGTGGCGTTGGTTGCCGTCGGGCTGGTTGTTCCTGCGACCTTTGCAGAGCTGATCACTTTCGATGTTGGCGATGGCGGCATGGTGCTTCAGAACGGAATGCCCGTGGATTCTCCAGGGGCGTTTGGTGATGTTTTTACGATCGGATCGACCGGAGACAACCTTGGGTCTGTGGTGTTTGATTCGAACCCTGTGGGTCCCAATGCGGACGCAGCGGACCAGGATTTGCTGATTGACATGACCAATATCCTGATTCTTCAGGACCGGGATCAGCCGGGCCAGAATGGTGGACTGGTCACTTCTCCGAACGATTCGTTCGAGGGTGGATCGATCATGTTCGATTTCTCGGTAGCTGGGTTCGACATCGAGGTACAGTCGATTGACGTCATCGATATCGATGAGGGCAGCGCCATGACCTTGACACTGACCGATGCATTTGGTCGGAGTCGTGAAGTGGGCGTCCCTTCTGGTTTTACTGGTGACATCAGAGATGGTGACGTTGGTACGGCGTTGATTGACCTGCTCGGTGGTCCTCAGGTTTCACCGATCGACGGTGGTCTGCTTACGACTGTGGGGCAGGAAGCAGGCTTTGACAGCACCAATATCGTATCGCTTCTGGTTGATCTGAGTGGTTCCAGTGCGTTGGACAACCTCAGATTCGTTCCAGAACCGACCACTGCCCTGCTGCTTTGTGGTGGTCTCGTCGCTCTGATGCGTCGTCGTCGTTAAGGCTGCTATTTGAAACAGGTAGCGGACGAACATGTAGCTGACGCAGGCGGCTGTCATAAGACAGGCGCAAGCTGTCAGGAGACAGGCAGGGGAACAGGATAACAGGCAGGGAAGTAGTCAAACAGATATTTTGCACAAGGCCGGGACCGCTGGAGGGTTGCCCCGGCCTTTTTTCTGCGATCAGTTCTTCAGCGACCGCTTCCTCAACGACCGTTTCCTCAATGACCGCTTTTTCAGCGACTGCTTCTTCAACGACCGTCTGATATTCTGCTGCTGATATTGTAGACAATTGCTCTGGGGTATTGATTTTCCGGGCGATCGCGTGCAACATTCCGCCTGTGAAAAACCCTCATGGCGGCGTAGCTCAGTTGGTTAGAGCGGCGGATTCATAAACCGCAGGTCACTGGTTCAAATCCAGTCGCCGCTATTTGACGTAAATGCTGAATTTGTAACATGTTATGAACGCAGGCCGGTGCTTTTGCGTGGTGTCGATGGTCTACGATGCGGTGTAGGCATCCTTCAGCCAGGTCAGAAGCTCCTTGTCGATCTGTTTCTTGTCTTCTACTCGTACGCGGTGGCTGACCATGGTGTTGAAGCTGCCTGACGCCTCCAGGCGGTCGGTCGGCTTGGTGCCCTTCAGGTTGATCCCGACATCGACACGCGTTTTTGTTGATGGCTGGATGATCGCGAACTGCTTGTTGCGACGGATACTGACGTAGGCTTTCTTGGGTGCGATCTCGATGTCTTTCCCGAATTTCCTGATTCCGGCGATCAGTGACTTGTAGATCGGGAGTAGATCCGCCTTGGGCCCGGCGTATTGCTGATCGACGAGTTCATCACCAGTTACAGTCGCACCGCCGGCGATCGCCTTCAGTGTCTCATGGGCGATCAGGTTCGCGAATCCGTGCGTGACGCCGTGTTCGGACTTGAGCAGCTTGACGATCTCGCCATGCTTCCCGAGCCTCGATGCTCTGGTGATCTTTAACCACTGCTGCATCGTCTTGCCCGTCTTGTCTTTGAGATTTGCGATCATTGTAGCTGCTATCTCGTCCGGTGATTTGGCCATGGTCATTGCTCCTTGTACTTCAGTGTGGGGGTTTATCGACTGGCGTTTCGTGACATCTGACTTGTCGTCTTTGTCGACATCTCCTTTGCTGTTCACGTCACCCCAGATGCTTGTGGTGGCGTAATCCAGATCGTAGACTTTGAGTGTGGACTGGGCGATGGATTCTACTTGATGCCGGGATCCGGGGTTGACCTCCTGGTTGCATGTGTGGATCGGGACGCCGTATCCGCTGGCGAGCTTTGCACCGCTTCCGCAGATGAGCAGGACGGTTACGAGAAGTTTGCTTCGATTGACTGAGTTCATCCAGGGCCTGCACTTTGTCGATGTGTTTCTGTCTGTCATTGTTCCGGTACGCATGATTGTAGTCAGCCTCCTCAATAATGTGGAGCAGTCCTCCTGCTCTACCTATATAACACGCAGGGTGATCTACTTTTTTTCGTGCGGGTGGGGGATTTGGCCTGTTATTGGCGAGTCGATACGCGTTGGTGCTGTCGTGAGGGGCGGTTTTTGCAGTGAAACTTTTTTTGTTTTTTTCTGTCGGACGCTAAACCCGACGTCGCCTGAGGCTCTAACCGGCGTCACGGGCGGAGGCTGACGACTTGACGATCCCTACCCGTCCATGCTCGTCTCAGTCGTGATGCCGCCGTGTTCGTGGAGCATGTCAGCAGAAACCGACTGCGTTCTCGTCTCGACCTTCTAATTGGTGTACATGTCGCTGGTATGCCGATGTCGGGCAGTGCCCGACCTACCTGGCTGGCTCGCGCGACGAATTTCTCGTGCATCAGAATTAAGTATGGTGTCCCTCGAAACTCTACGTTTCAATCCCGCAATCCCCGTAAACTAGCTACGTCCCCGTTTCAACTCCCGACCCCCTTTTCTCTCCGAAGTCTCATAGTAAAGGCAGGTCAACGACCTGCCCTACCTGGCTTGTTGCTGCCGGAGGAGGGCCGATGGAAAGAGAAGCATCGTAAGGAGAAGATCGCGGTGCTTCGGATGGGCTTCAAACGTTTTGTGAATGCGTTTATGCGGGTTCCGTGTCAGGTGTTG